>DASUGI010000301.1:0-31326 GCA_036274115.1 Verrucomicrobiia bacterium | reverse complement strand
ATCGGTGCGAGCGGGTTGGTTGTCGTAATCTCCACCAACGCTGTGCAAGCCGCGCCAGTTGGCCTCGCCCTTACCATTTCTACTGCTGCTGTCCTGTCCGGAGTAACTCTTGCCACCACCGCAACAGCCACCGCTACGAAAGTAATCGCTTTGACTACGGTTCAGAAAACCGTGATCGCAACTACTATCGCAGTCCTTGCTGGCGTGGCAACCTTTGAAGCATATCAGGCCGCGCAGTTGCGCAAACAGGTTCAATCACTACAAGAGCAGCAAATATCTTTGATGGACCAAACCCAGCAGTTGCATCAGGAACATGAGAATGCAACGGGCCAACTATCTGCGCTTCGCGAAGACAACGAACGATTGAGTCGTAACGCGAATGAATTGCTCAAATTGCGTGGTGAGGTCGGGTTGCTTCGGCAACAGGCCTCGGAGCTGGAGACTTTACGGACCAATACCGCCAGCAACAACCCATTGCCGATTAAGCCTGATCTTCACTTTGTGGAATACGGCCTCGACCCCACATTCCTACCAAAGCTTCAGAAGGCACTGCCGCCGATGCCAGGCGAATCAAATCAGGATTTGTTGGTGCGCTATTTCAAAGAGAACAAACTTGAGCTGCAAACCCCAGCAACAATGTTCTGGGATGAGCGAAAAGACAAACTTCTCGTCAGAGCACCGCCGGCCGACCAGGAAAGGATTCGGATTCTCTTCGTGGCGCTCTTGAACGACGAGCGTCCGGAGAACATCAGCATTCGATGAAACTCAGGAACCGAGTCTGGATGGTTATCGCTCTTGTATCGGTTGCCGCGATTCGGTCGATCTACTGGTGGCCTGACGCTACGGCGTCTTAGGCGGAGAAGGAGGAGTTGGCGGTTTCCCTTTCACCTCAATGTGTAAATCACGCAGCTGCTTTGGTTCAGCAATACCGGGCGCTTCGGTCATCAAATCAACACCCTTCGCTGTCTTCGGGAACGCAATCACGTCCCGGATACTCGGCGTGTTGCAAAGGATGGCGATGAGGCGGTCGAAGCCCAAGGCGATGCCGCCATGCGGAGGCGCTCCGTATTTGAATGCTTCCAGCATGTAGCCGAAACGCGCCTTCACCATGTCCGGCGGAATTTGCAGCACTTCCTCGAACACGGTCTTTTGCACGTCGGGCTGATGGATACGGATTGAGCCGCCGCCGAGTTCAGTGCCGTTGACCACGATGTCGTAGTGCTGACCGCGGACTTTCTTCGGATCGGTCTTGAGGAATGGAATGTCTTCGGCAACTGGCGCGGTAAACGGATGATGGCTCGAGTACCAGCGGTTTTGTTCCTTGTCGAAACTCATCAGCGGGAAATCCACGACCCACAGGAAGTCGAAGCGGTCCGCGGGAATCGTCAGCTTGCCCTGCCCTTTCAAAACGTCCGCGCAATAGAGCCGAATCTTGCCCAAAATTTCGCAGGCATTGAGCCATTGATCAGCGGCGAAGAGAATCAAGTCGCCTTCCTGGATTTGCAGCTTGCTCGTAAGTGCGGCTTTCTCAGCCTCACTAAAGAACTTCACGATGGGCGATTTCCACTCGCCGTTCTCAACCTTGATGTAGGCGAGACCTTTCGCGCCGAAGCTCTTGGCGGTTTCGGTCATTGTTTCAATTTGGCCCTGGGTCGCGCCGGCCATGCCTTTGGCGTTGATCGCCTTCACGACACCGCCATTGGCGACGGCACCGCTGAACACCTTGAAGCTGCTCGCGCGGAATTCTTCGGTGAAGTCCACGAGTTCCATGCCGAAGCGCGTGTCCGGCTTGTCGATGCCCCAACGGTTGATGGCTTCTTCAAACGTGATGCGCTTGAACGGCGTGGGGATGTCCACATTGAGCGCGACCTTCCAGATGCGCTTCAACAAGCCTTCGATGAGATTGTAGATGTCTTCCCGCTCGATGAAACTCATCTCGATGTCCACCTGGGTGAACTCAAGCTGACGATCAGCGCGCTGGTCTTCGTCGCGGAAGCAGCGGGCGAGTTGGTAGTAACGCTCAACGCCAGCAACCATGAGAATCTGCTTGAACTGCTGTGGAGATTGCGGCAGCGCGTAGAACGTCCCCGGCTCGCGGCGGTTCGGCACAAGAAACTCACGCGCGCCTTCGGGCGTGGACTTGAAGAGTATCGGCGTCTCGACTTCGAGAAAACCTTGCTCGTCGAAGAACACACGCGCTGCGGTGGCGACCTTTGAGCGAAGGCGCAAGTTGCGGGACATCTCAGGCCGCCGCAGATCGAGGTAGCGATATTGCAGGCGCAACTCCTCGTTCACCTTGCTTGCGACTTCAGGATCATCGACCGGGAACGGCAGCACGGCGGCGTCATTGAGCACGGCAAGTTCCTTCACGAGCACTTCAACCTCGCCGGTGGCAATCTTGTCGTTGTTTGTGCCAGCGGGTCGTTGACGGACTTTGCCGGTGACTTCGATGACCGATTCGCTGTGCAACTTGCTCGCACGGTCGAAGACATACTTGGGGAGGTCCGAGGGATCGAAAACGGTTTGGGTGCGGCCTTCGCGGTCGCGGAGGTCAATGAAGAGAACCCCGCCGAGGTCGCGGCGCGAGTGGACCCAGCCAACCAAAGTGACAGTTTGCCCGGCGTGTTCGGGCCGGAGCGCGTTGCAATGATGCGTACGTTTCATTCAAATCTCGTGGCTGCGCTGGTGACAGCGCGGCTTACCGATTGCGCCGTGTTCTCACGAACCCAGCCACAACCGATTAAACGGGCGCGCATGTTGCCGGGGAAACGTGTGAAATTCAAAGAGAATCTTGGGTTGATCCGGCAGAGAAACGCTGAGGCGCGGAGGACGCAAAGGGACGCAGAGACTCGTCAGGCGTTGAATTCTGGCCCTGCTCTCCCTTAAAAATCTCCGATCGCCTTTGCGATTCTCCGCGTCCTCCGCGTCTCTGCGTTAGTCTTCGCTTCCCGGTTTGGGCGACATCGGCTTCCACCGTTTCCGCCAACGGCCAAATGCCCACAATGCCAGCAAACCCGCCGCTCCTCCGATTGAATCAAGCAAGACATCCCACGGCGAACCCATCCGGTTCGGAACGAAAGCCTGATGCACTTCATCCGTGATGGCGTAGAGCACCACGCCCAGCCATGCGCAGGCCGCCACACGCCACGACCACCCTTCCGCTTGCTTCGATAGGCCTCTGAACGCATGCCAGAGCAGCAGCGCCAACACCGCGTATTCCGTCAGATGAGCGCACTTACGAACCACCATGACGATGGGCCAGATTTGGTCCTGTGACGCATCCGGAAAGAACCAACGGATGAAGGGTTCAATGAGACGCGAAGAACGGGATGCGGACTTTGTGTCGCCGGAGGCCGAGAAAATCACAGCCATGCAGATCACCACCGGCAGCCAGTATTTGAGGAACGACTTCAGTTTCGACACGGCGCATAGGAAGCCGGGAGCAAAGACGTTGCGCAAGGGGAAAGGACTGCAAAATCCGAAACCCGAAACTCAAAATCCGAAAGAAGCCCGAAGGCCGAAACCCCGAATTCGTCACCGGATTGAGGCGTCACGTCGTTCTCGGATTTCGAATTTCGAATTTCGGATTTCCCGCCAGCGGCGAGGCGGGTATTCAGCTTGACCCTCGCCCTGAACCTCTCTTTACTGGAGCGCGTTAGGCTAAATTCATGTTAGCGCAAGTTAAAAGCCTGTTTTCCAACGACATTGGGATAGATCTCGGGACTGCCAATTCCCTCGTTTACGTACGTGACCGAGGCATTGTGCTCCGGGAACCCTCGGTTGTTGCCATTCAGGCCGGCACCACCAACGTGCTGGCGGTCGGTGAAGAGGCCAAGCGGATGTTGGGCAGAACGCCCGGTAACATCGTCGCCATCAGGCCCATGAAGGACGGCGTGATCGCCGATTTCGAAATCACTGAAGCCATGTTGCGCCACTTCATCCAGCGAGTGCATCACCGAAAACTGATTGCCCCACGAGTAGTGGTGGCAGTGCCCTCGGGAATTACGGAAGTGGAGAAGCGGGCAGTGAAAGATTCTGCCACTCACGCGGGTGCGCGCGAAGTGTATTTGATCGAGCAACCGATGGCCTCGGCCATTGGAGTCGGTCTGCCGGTGCATGAACCGGCGGGGAACATGATCGTGGACACCGGCGGCGGAACTTGCGAAATCGCAATCATCTCCCTGGCCGGTATCGTCTTCAGCCGCAGCCTGCGGGTGGGCGGAGACGAATTTGATGAAACGATCGTCGCTCACATGAAGCGGGCCTACAACTTAATGATCGGTGAACGCTCTGCGGAAGAAATCAAGATTCGGATTGGCTCTGCCTTTCCGCAGGAGCAGGAATTAACCATGGAAGTTAAAGGCCGCGATCTGAGTTCGGGTCTGCCCAAGACGCTGACCATTCGCTCAGAGGAAATTCGCGAAGCCTTGCAGGAGCCGCTTTCAAGCATATTGGAGAGCATCCGCCTGACGCTCGAACGTTGCCCCCCGGAACTGGCCGCTGATCTCGTCGATCGCGGCATTGTGATGGCGGGCGGCGGCGCGTTGTTACGCGGCATTGATCGATTGGTCGCTGAAGAAACGGGCTTGCCCGTTCATATCGCAGATGATCCGCTAACGGCCGTGGCCGAAGGAACGGGTCGAGTCTTGCAGGAACTCCAATTCTTAAAGCGCGTTACCAGTAACGCCAAATAGTTAATCCCTCCTCAGCGTTCGCCATGCTCTGTGCCGGTTGACCGGTGCATGACGAACCGATGTTTAAACGGCCGTATTACATTGCCGTCGCCCTCGTGGCGTTGCTGACCCTGGTGGTCTTGAACCTGCCAGGCCGCACCACCACGCGCGTCAAGCTCACGCTCGGCAGCATTTTCGTGCCGCTCTTCGGTGTGGCTGGCGGTGCCCGACAAGTCGTCGCCCGCACTGGAGATTCCCTCCTCCCCAAGAGCGATCTGATCAAAGCCAATGAAGCGCTGCGTCGCCAGAACCAGGAGTTGCGCCTGCAAGCCATGCAAGCTGCCGAAACCGCGCGAGAGAATGATCGTCTGCGCGAACTGGTCGGCTGGCAGAAGCAAAAACAGTGGAAACTCAAGCTGGCCCGGGTCCTGTCGCGTGACCCGGCCAACTGGTGGCGCACGATCCAGATTGACCTCGGGTCGCGCGATGGCTTGAAAGAGAACCTGCCCGTGCTGACTCCCGATGGATTGGTGGGCCGCGTTATCGAAGTCAGCCTCCTGCGTTCGAAGGTGGTCTTGATTGGCGATGCCACTTGCAAAGTTCCCGCTCTGATTGAAAACGAGACCCGCGACAAAGGCGTGATTGTCGGCAGCGGTCCATTGGATGGTTCATTCGTGAGCCTGTCCTACCTCGCCAATAGCGCAAACGTGAAGCCCGGCCAGAAAGTCGTGACGAGCGATCTATCCGAGATTTATCCCAAAGGTATTCCGGTCGGGATCGTCGCGGATGTTCATCCCGTGGAGTCGGGCCTGTATCTCGAAGCCGATGTGAAACTGTCCGCCAAACTCAGTTCACTCGAGGAAGTGTGGGTGCTGTTTCCATGAAACTGAACGAACCTTCAACACTCAGCCTGCAACGCCCAACGTCGAACCCGACGGGGGCTGGGTCTTGGGCGTTGAATGTTGAATGTTGGGTGTTCTCCGGCTAGTCATGTCAATTCTCCCCAATATCCTCATCCTGCTTGCCGCAATCCTGGTGGTTTTCGGACAGAGCGCTTTCTCGTTGCTCCGACAACTTCTCGGCGTGCAATTGGACCTGCTGCCGGCTCTCATGGTTTATACCGCGCTGACTGCGAGCCCGTTCATGATGATCACTCTCGCGGTTACCGGCGGATTGTTCTTCGACACGCTTTCCGCGAATCCGCTGGGCACCAGCGTGCTCCCATTGTTGCTCATCGGCTTCCTGATTCAGATTCGGCGCGATCTCCTTTTGAGCCACCAGGTTTACGCTCAATTCGTGCTTGGCCTCATCGCCAGCGCCGTTGCTCCGGCGATCTCGGTTTTGATTCTGTTGACGCTGGCGAAGTCGCCGCTCCTGGGCTGGGGCTCGCTCTGGCAATGGTTTGTGATGAGTGTCGGGGGCGGCATCGCTACGCCGCTGCTGTTTTTGCTGTTTGGCAAACTCAACCACGCCCTCGGTTATCAGCGCATCACCGAAACCAGCTTCCGCGCTGACCGCGAAATCCGGCGGGGACGAAATTGATATGAGTTCCAAGTTCCAGGTTCAAAGTTCCAGGTTCAGGACCGTCGAAGGGCGCACCGGGAGCGACACGTTCTTAACCTGGAACGTGAAACGTGGAACGCGGAACTGAACGACGATGATCGTTTTCGACCAACTGAAAAAGAACGACGTGCAACTCCAGCTGCTCGCGCTGGTGTTTTGCCTGGGGCTGGCCGTCCTGCTCATCGGGCTGTGGTGGGTGCAGATCGTCAACGCCAGCGCGCATCAGGAATCGGTGGAGACCCAGGCCTTCCGTTCCGTGCGCATTCCGGCAGTGCGCGGGAAAATTCTGGATCGCAACGGCGTTTCGCTCGCGGAGAACCGGCCCAACTACAATATCCATCTTTACCTTGAGGAACTCAGCCCCGCGTTCCGCAAGGAGTATCAGCGCATCCGTCCCCGTGCGGTCATCACCAACGATCTGCCGTTTTGGAAGGACTGGCTCGGGTTTCCCACCGTCACCACGCAATACACGAAGCTGAGCATCGACAACTTGATGCGGGTCCAGCGCCAGGCCCGTTACAACGCCGCCGCCAGTGTCATTCGGCGCATCGGTGACGTGCTGCAAACTCCGCTTACGCTCGATTACACCAATTTCACCCGCCACTACGATGCGCAACGCGCCCTGCCCTACACGGTGGCCAGCAACATTTCAATGGCGCAAATGGCGCGCTTTGAGGAACGCGGTATCAACTCACTCGGAGTGGATCTCGAGGCTCAACCGAGTCGCGCGTATCCGCTGGGCTCGACGGCCGCTCACGTGCTGGGTTACGTGCGCAGCGACGACAGTTCCGCTCCCAATGAACTCGCCTACTTCTCCTATCGCATGCCGGATTATCGCGGTGTCGTGGGAATCGAAGGCGGTTTCGACTCTCAATTACGCGGAGTGGCCGGCGCGAAATCCGTTCAAGTCAACAGTCTCGGCTATCGTCAATCGGAAACCATTTGGGAAGCGGCTGAGTCTGGACGCAACGTCGTGCTCACGCTGGATGTCCGGATTCAGAAGGCGGCGGAGCAGTCGATTCAAAAATTCCTTGGCAACAATGCCCGCGCCGCCATCGTGGTCATGCACGTGGAAACCGGTGACGTGTTGGCCATGGCCTCATCGCCGACGTTCGATCCCAATGCCTTCATCCGAAAGTTCACTCCGGACGAGTTGGCGCGCTGGAAGAGCGAAGAACTCGGCGTCCAAAAGAACCGCGCCACGCGCGAGCATTATCAGGCCGGGTCAATTTTCAAAACCATCGTGGCTCTCGCCGCGCTTGAGAAAGGCTTGAACCCTCTCGAAGAGTTCACCGTCGATCGCAACCCGAACAACCCGGCCAAGGGCATCTATAATGGAGTCCGTCCGCCGGTCAAAGACACGGCTCCGCCCGGCAAATACGATCTGGAGCGGGCGATCGTACGCTCGAGCAACTCGTATTTCATCACCAACGGCCTTCGCCCGGGCGTGTTCGACAAGGTGGTCGAACTGGGAGCGCGTCTCCATCTGGGTGAACGCATCGGCCTGCCATTGTTGCAGGAAACGCCGGGCAACTTCCCGCGCGCCGGCAACCAGCGCAGTTGGAACCCACGCTTCAAAGCCAACATCTGCATTGGCCAGGGCGAAATGGACGTGACGCCAATGCAAATGGCGGTGATGACATGCGCGCTGGCAAACGGTGGAAAAGTTCTCAAGCCGCGTCTCGTGGATCGGCTGGAATCCCAGGATCACACCGGCTTCGAACCGCCCGAAGTTTTTCCGAAAGGTGTGGTCCGCGACCATCTCGGTGTCAGTAAACGCAATCTGGACATCGTGCGTCACGCCATGCTCGCCGAAACTGAAGATGTTGCGGAGAACGCGACCGGCCGCAACGTGCGCATCGATGGCTTGCGCATCTGCGGCAAAACCGGCACCGCGGAACGTGACGAGCGCCGCGCGGACGGTCAGTTCAAGAACACCGTTTGGTTTGTTTCCTACGCGCCCTTTGAGCGCCCGCAATGGGCCGTGGTCGTCATGGTCGAGGACGGCCAATCCGGTGGCGCCACCTGCGCGCCCATCGCGCGCGACGTTTACCTCGCGCTGCAACAAATGAGTCGCGCCGCAACCAACACCCTGGCAACCACCCGATGACGCCACTCGCCCTCAAAGACACTTCGCCCCGCGTGGACCGACTGCAAATTGTCGCGCTCCTCGGGCTGATGGTGGTCGGCGTGCTGTTTATCTTCAGTGCCACGATGGTGTCAGACTCTGCGGCGGCACAACCTTTGGTCAAGCAACTCTGGTTTCGACAACTGGTCTGGCTCGGCGCGGGATTGAGTGCGGCCATCGCCTTATGCTTGGTGGATTACCACACATTGGCGCGTTGGGCCGAACCGGCCTACTGGCTGAACATCTTGTTGCTCATTGCCGTGTTGTTTCTCGGCACCGTTCGCGGCGGCGCACGCCGCTGGTTTGACCTCGGATTCTTCAGCCTGCAACCGTCGGAATTCGCCAAGCTGGCCGTTATTCTTGCGCTGGCCAGTTTCCTCAGTCGCCCGGCGGAAGAATTGCGCCTGCCGGGAAATTTCTGGCGTGCAATTGGAATGTTGTTGCTGCCCTTTGCTTTGATTGCCAAGGAACCAGACCTCGGCTCCGCCGCCGTGTTGTTGCCGACAGGTTTCACCATGATGTTCGTCGCCGGGGTTCCAAGAAAATACATCTTCCGCTCGCTCGGCCTCGTTGGCGCACTGGTGATTTTGTTGATCGTGGATGTTTTATTCGCTCCGCCCATCTGGCAGCCCATCAAGCTCAAAGAATATCAACGTCAGCGGCTGCTGGTTTATTTCGGGCGGGATTTTGCCCCGGCCAACGCGACGCCCGAACAAAAGCGTGCCGCACGTCAACTCCAGCAGGAGAAGACGTATCAGTCGAAACAAGCTTTGATTTCCGTGGGTTCCGGCGGGTTCTGGGGCAAAGGCTGGCGCGAGGGCAAACAGACCTCGCTCGGATTTTTGCCGCCCGGTGCGGCACACACGGATTTCATTTTCTCCGTCATCGCGGAGGAAAAAGGTTTTGTCGGAAGCGCGACGGTCATCGCGCTCTATGCGGTGGTTCTCTTCACCGGATTGAGAATCGCCGGCCAGGCACGCGATCGCCTCGGCAAAGTGTTGGCGGTGGGAGTGGTCACACTCCTGTTCAGCCACGTATTCATCAACATCGGAATGAACATCCGATTAATGCCCGTGAAGGGGATTCCACTGCCGCTGTTGTCTTACGGCGGGTCTTCAGTGATCGCCTCTTTGATCGCGCTGGGCTTGCTCCAAAATGTTCACATCTATCGCAAAGGGTACTAACATGAGTGACAGAAACTTTGGCCGACGCCGCCGCGGAATGAGATTCCGCCCCAGTGGTGGTTTGGGTCACGGCCAACAACAAAAGACCGACAAGGAGGCGACGCAGGCGCGCGCCGAGGCCGTCGGCGAGGTCGTCGGCGGTGTCGAGCGCGTTTACGACAAACGCCACCAGAACGAAATCGAACGCGCGGAAAACGTCGCGGCCGGTTTGCCGCCGGAAGGCGCGCCCGCCCCGGAAGCTCCAGCGCACGAACACGGAAAGAAGGATTTCCGCGAACCGCACCTGGATACTCCCGCCCAGGTGCAGGAGGAAAAGCCGTTTCAACCGGTGAAGGTGCATTCCCCGTCACGCAGCATCGTGGAAAAGATCACAGACGTTGCCACGACCATCGTCAAGAAGGTCCAACGCCTCATCCGTCCGGAAAAGAAGATTCACAAGGAAGTTATCATCAACGCCGAGACGCTGGAAACGCGCGTCGCGGTGACCGAAGACGGCAAATTGGAAGAATTCAACATCGAACGCACCACCGAGGAACGGCTGGTCGGCAGCATCTTCAAGGGCAAAGTGCGCAATCTGGAAGACGGACTAAAAGCCGCGTTCGTGGACATCGGTTTCGAGAAGAACGCGTTTCTTCACTACTGGGACATTGTGCCGAATCAATTCGACAGCGGCGTTGAAATCGTTGATCGCCCGACCAAGAAGCGCGACAAGCCGAAGATTACGCAAAAGGACATTCCGCGTCTCTATCCGCCTGGCTCGGATATCATCGTGCAAGTCACCAAAGGCCCGATCGGCACGAAAGGTCCGCGTATCACGACGAACCTCGTCCTGCCCGGTCGTTATTTGGTGTTGCTGCCCAACTCCGACCAATCCGGCATTTCACGCAAGATCGAAAACCAGCAGGAACGTCAGCGCCTGAAAAAGATTCTCCGCGAACTTAACATTCCGGACGGCATGGGCGTCATCATGCGCACCGCCGGTGAAGGCCAGCAAAAGCGCTATTTCGTGCGCGATCTCGCGTTGTTGCTCGAGGAATGGCATGGCGTTCAGGAAAAGATCAAGAGCCAAGGCCCGGCCACGTGCGTGTTCCAGGAGCCGGACTTGATCGAGCGCACGGTCCGTGACTTCCTCACGGAAGACGTCGAGCGCATCGTGGTGGACAGCCCGAAGGCATGCGACCGGATGCAAACGATGATTTCGAAAATCTCCCGACGTTCCGCTCGCAAGGTGAAGCTTTACAACGAAGCGCAGCCGATCTTTGACCGGTTCAATGTCACCAAGCAATTGGAGAATGCCTTCGCGCGCCAGGTCCACCTCAAGAGCGGCGGTTACATCGTCATTGATGAAACCGAGGCCCTCGTGGCTATCGACGTGAACACGGGCCGACACAAGGGTGGCAAGGACCAGGAGGCAGCGATCCTCAAAGTGAATCAGGAAGCCGCCGACGAAATCTGCCGGCAGTTGCGCCTGCGCAACATGGGCGGGTTGATCGTGCTGGACTTCATCGACATGAAAGGCCGTCGCGACCAGCAGAATGTTTACTCACGCATGAAGGAAGGTCTGCGCCGCGACAAGGCCAAGACGCACATCCTGCCGATCTCACAACTCGGCTTGATGGAGATGACCCGCCAGCGGCACAGCGAAAGCGTGCGCTCCGCGGTCTACGACGACTGTCCTTATTGCAAAGGCCGCGCCAAGGTCAAGAGCACCGAAACCATGAGCGTGGAAATCCAGCGCAAGCTCCAGGAGATACTGAAGAAGCGCACTCGCGACGAGTCGGACTTCCAACTCCGCATCGTGGTGCATCCCACCGTGCTCGAACGTCTGCGCACCGAGGACGAAAAACATCTCATCGAGATGGAGAAACGTTACTTCGGAAAACTCTCGTTCCGCGCCGATCCCGGCATGCATGCCGAGCAGTTCAAGATTCAAAACGTCATCACGAACGAAGAACTCGCCAGCGTCGGCTCGTGAGTTGATTCAATATCAAGAACGCCCCGCAATTACTGCGGGGCGTTTTCTTTTGTCCCCGCTCCCGGGGTGCAACCGGGCTCGCCCGGGGATTGTCCGGTGATACCGGCGCATCCGTGGCAGGCGGGCTGCTTTTGACAACCCGGCGTGGCCGCGAAGTGAGGAGTCACGCTGAATTGTTATGAACCTAATAATGTTGATCAAAGCAGTCTTCATCACGGGCATCCTGTTATTGCTGGTGTTGATCGGCCTCAATAATAGTGCGCCGGTCGATTTTAAACTCCCGCCTCTGCTGTCGTCAGTGGTGAAGCAGCCCGCAGCCATCATGTATTTCGGATTCTTCGCCGTGGGATTGCTGACCGGTGCCGTCCTGAGCATCGGCATTCGCAAATCCAGCAAGCAGGCTTGAGCGTCTGTCTTGATTTGCTTCACGCTTGCCCCGTGGCGTACCAGGGCGTGCGCCATCTTTCGCCCTTTCGTCCGTCCGAGGATTGACACTCGGCTATCCGACAGGTAGCCAATGTCATGCTCACCACCGCCCTGCCCATTCCGCGCCATGATTGACGCTCTAAATCTGTTCGATCTGGAAAAACTGGCGAAAGAAAGTCTGCCGGCAGCGGCTCTGGACTACTATTCCAGCGGGGCCTGGGATGAAGTCACGATTCGCGAAAACCGCGCGGCCTTCGAGCGAATCAAGGTCCATTATCGCGTTCTGGTGGATGTGAGTTGGCGCGACTTGGCGACGACGTTGTTCGGACAACCGATCGCGATGCCAATTCTCATCGCGCCGACGGCGTTTCACAAACTGGCGCATCCGGACGGCGAGCTGGGCACCGTGCGGGCGGCGGGCAAGGCGGGAACGATCATGGTGCTGAGCAGCCTCTCCACCACACTCGTTGAAGAGGTCATGAAAGCGGCAAGTGGTCCGGTGTGGTTTCAACTCTACATCAACAAGGATCGCAGCTTTACGCGCGACCTGGTGGCACGGGTTGAGGCCGCGGGTTGCCAGGCGCTAATGGTAACGGTGGACACGCCCGAATGGGGACGTCGCGAACGCGATGTGCGAAATAAGTTCCACCTGCCCTCGGGTCTGGCTGCGGTGAATCTCCTGCCTTCCAACTCACGCGGCGAAGTCATCGGCCAAAGCGGCGCCGGAATGGGACAAGCCTTCACGTGGATGCTTGACGCCTCGGTCACCTGGAAAGATGTGGATTGGCTTCGCTCGCTCACAAAATTGCCAGTGATCCTCAAAGGTATTTGCCGCGCCGAAGACGCCAGGCGCGCCGTGGAAAACGGTGTCGGTGGAATCGTGGTCTCAAACCACGGTGGCCGGCAAATGGATACCGCGCCGGCCACGATTGAAGTTTTGCCACGCTGCGCCGAAGCCGTTGAAGGCCGCCTGCCAGTTCTCCTGGACGGTGGGGTGCGACGCGGACTGGATGTGTTGAAAGCCATTGCCCTGGGCGCGACGGCCGTGCAAGTGGGTCGCCCGGTTCTCTGGGGACTCGCAGCCGGCGGACAACAAGGCGTCGAAGCCGCGCTCGGCTTGTTGCGGCAGGAGTTGGACCTGGCCATGGCCCTTGCCGGATGTCCGAACTTGAAGGCCGTCACCCGCGACTTGATTACCGGCTGAAGCAGTCGTAGTTCTTTCCAAACACTTTGACCTGGAAATTCGCAAGTTTGGTTGCGGCACTTTGGCTGTTCCTCGCGAATTCGGCTGCTGCTGAGGAATTCATCGCCGGAGCCGACATGTCCCATCTTGGCTTTTTTGAAGACCGGGGCATTGTCTATCGCGAAAACGGCGGGGCGCGTGACGCGCTGGTACTGTTGCGCGAACGCGGCATCAACTGCGTTCGCCTGCGTTTGTTCACCAGCAACGCCGCGCAGGCACAGACCGATCCTTACAACTACACCAACAATCTCGCCTACAACCTGCCGCTCGCCGCTCGCGTCAAGAATGCCGGATTAAAGTTCCTGCTCGATTTCCATTACTCCGACTCGTGGGCCGATCCCGGCAAACAGACCAAACCTCACACGTGGACCAATCTGAGTTTCACCGACCTCAAATCTCAGATCCGCAGTTACACGAGCAATACCATTGCCGCGTTTGCCGCCATCGGTGCGCTGCCGGACTATGTTCAGGTCGGCAACGAGGTAACGCCCGGCCTTTTGTGGACCGATGGTCGGGTCGGTGGCATCTACGATACTCCAACGCAGTGGTCGCAACTCGCCCAGTTGTTGACCAATGCGATTCAAGGGGTCAAAGACGCGGCCGGGGCACAGATGCCGAAAATCGTCATCCATATTGATCGCGGCGGTGACTGGGCGGCCACCCAATGGTATTTCGACAATCTCACGCAACGGCAAGTGCCCTTCGATATCATCGGCGAGAGTTACTATCCATGGTGGCACGGAAGTCCGGCCGCTCTGGCAACCTGCCTCACCAACGCCGCCAAGCGCTACGGCAAACCGGTCATGGTCATGGAAACGGCTTTTCCGCGAACCAACTCGACCAATATTTTCGGCATTCCCGCATCTACCAACGGCCAGGTGCAATTCATTACGGAGCTGGCCAGAATCGTGAAGAGCGTTCCGGACGGGAAAGGCGCGGGAATCTTTTGGTGGGGCAGCGAATATCAACAACTCTCAGGCTACGGTCTCGCCGGATTTCACCAACGCTCGTTGTTCGGTGCCAATGGCGACATTCTGCCGGCGGCAACCGCCCTGGGCGCATTGACGATGCCCGTAAAAATCACGCCGAGCGTCAGAAGCAACTTGCTCATTCTTCACTGGCCTTTAAGCGGGGCCGGCATGGCGCTCAAAGCGGCGACGAACCTGTCGCCATCAGCAATCTGGACCAACACCACGAATGTTATCCAAAGCACCGGCAGTGTTTTCCAGACAAGTTTGCCCGTGGACGAAAACTCCGCTCGCTTCTTTCGCCTGCAGGGTCAGTGAGCTATTAATCCGCGCAAAGACTCCGCAACGCGTTTCCCTCGCCCCTCAATGGGGAGAGGGATTAAGGGTGAGGGGTGAGAGCAATCCACAGCCGTCGCGGGAGCCGCCAGTGGCGCACCTTCAGCCCTCTCAACTTTCAACTTTCAACTCTGAACTCTTGCGCCCTAACATTCGGGCGTGCCAATTCTGGCTTACATCATTGTCGCGGTGGGTGGGTATCTGCTGGGTTCGCTGCCGACGGGTTTCCTCGTCGCACGTACCCGCGGTGTGGACATCCGCACCGTGGGCAGCAAGAACATGGGCGCCACCAATGTCTTCCGCGTTCTCGGCAAAGGACCGGGCATCTTCGTGTTGTTGATGGACGCCCTCAAAGGTTTCGCCGCGGTTGCGCTGGTCATTAATTTCTATCCACAACTCCACGAGATCCTGCCGAACATCTTCACGGCTCACGGAATGACGAATCCGCCGGTTCAATTCGGCCTTGGCATCGTTGCCGGTCTTTTTTCAATCCTGGGGCACAACTACACTTGCTGGCTTGGCTTTAAAGGTGGCAAAGGCATCGCGACCACCGGCGGCGCCTTTCTGGCGCTCGCGCCCATCGCGGTGGCAGTAGCGCTGGTGGCCTGGATCATTGCCTTCGTCACCACGCGTTATGTATCGGTCGCGTCCATCGTGGCGGCCGTGGCCTTGCCCGCAACCGTTTGGTTCACCCAACCGAACCTCGCCTTGCGCCTGATCGCAATCGGGCTGGGCGTGCTCGCGATTTACAAACACAAGACCAATATCCAACGGTTAATGAACGGCACGGAGAATCGCTTTAGTTTCAAAAAGAAGGAGTCGCCAACATGAAGATCACTGTGCTGGGCGCGGGTGCCTGGGGAACCGCACTGGCCCGCATGCTCGCCCTTCGCGACCACGATGTCGCGCTTTGGGATTATTTTCCCGAAACGGCCAATACCATCAACCGCACCCACGTCAACGAACGTTACCTGCCCGGAATCCCCCTGCCCAAAAACCTGCGCGGCGAACCCGACGCGAACAAGGCCGTGTCGGGTGCGGAACTTGTCCTCGTAGCCAGCGTGTCCAAAGGCTTTCGCAATGCCACCACATGTCTCGGTGACTTTTCTGGCGTTGTCGTCAGTGTGACCAAGGGCATCGAATTCGAGACGGGCAAAACCATGACGGACATTCTCGCCGAAAACGCGCCGAAAGGCCGCATCGTCGCCATGTCCGGACCGACCCTGGCGGGAGAAGTGGCCAGAGGTGTACCCACCGCCATCGTGGCCGCCAGCGCCGATGAAGCCGCCGCGCAAACCGTCCAGTCACTTTTCCACAATCCTGCCTTTCGCGTTTACACCAGCACGGACGTTCACGGCGTCGAACTCGGCGGCGCGCTCAAGAACGTGTTGGCCATCGGCGCCGGTGTGTGTGACGGACTCGGCTTCGGCGATAATTCCAAGGCAGCGCTCGTGACCCGCGCGATTGTGGAGTTGAAGCGACTCGGCGTCGCGTGCGGCGCGCAAGCTGACACCTTCAACGGATTGAGCGGTCTCGGTGATTTGATTGTAACCTGCTTTTCGAAACTGAGCCGCAATCGTGGCTTTGGCGAGCGCCTGGGCAAAGGCGAAAAGGCCGAAGCCATCGTCGCCAGCATGACCGCCGTGGCCGAGGGCTATCCCAACGCGCGCTCCGCCCGCGAATTGGCGCGACGCCACAACGTGGACACGCCGATCATGTCCGAAGTCTACTCAATGTGCTACGAAGGCAAGGACGCACGCCAGGCGCTGCAGGACCTGACTACGCGGGAATCGAAGGCGGAGGATTAAGCGCTCCGCATTCCAACAACTCACTTCTTCTTACCGGCTGCGGCAGCTTTCGATCGCAGACCCGTCATCGTCAGCAAGGGCAATACTGCGAAGTGCCCATCGTCTTCGTGAACGATGGCGTACGACGCGTTCGGTGGCAGCCAAATGTAATCGGGATGCGGCACGGAATACTCCCGGCCATCAGCCATGCGCAGCGCGAAGGGCGACCCGGTTTCTATCGCAGACTCAATTTGCTTCCGCGTCATGGCGCCATTCTTCTCCAGAAGGTTTCAGACCGCAAGTGGCTTCTAGTTGCGCAGCAGACGTTACAAGACCTGACTACGCGTGAGTCGAAGGCGGAGGATTGATGAAGCCAGGAACTGCCCTTGAGGATTTTCCTTTTAAGATTCCTTTTCTCGCCCCTCAATCTCACGGAGAGCTAACGCATACCCAGTTAATCCCCATTCGTGTTTGCATGACAAGCAGCGCCATTGCGGTGATTGATCCCAATCCCACACGCCACCTTGGCAGATCTTGCCGGAGTCTAAGGCCGCTTGAAACGCCTGAATACCAGCCGCATCTCGGAATCCAATCATTCCATAAATAATTTCTGCAACTTGTTTGGAACGGCATTGAGGACATTCTTCTGGCTGGGGCGGCCGGTAGCGGTGTGATTCCAGCCAAGCTTTATGTCGGCGCTTGTGGCTGAGCGTCCTAACCCCAGGAGATTTCACCCGTGAAGGCGTCCAACTCGCTGTAACGGGATCGTAGTCCAATTCCCCAGACGCCTCTTCGACGCCACCGGGTGAGAAGCAAGCGATCTCATAATAGTAACGAGACTTTACCTCTCCGAGGTTTGCAAACTCCGCTTGGTCGTAGTGGGATGATACCCGCCCTTCGATTCGGTCTATTTTACCGTCGCATGCCGGAATAACGTTCTGCGCAATGTAGTTATAGAATGCCCTGCGGAAGCGGTCATCCACCTGTTCTTGAAAATGGGGCATACGAAAGGGGCCAAACGTCACACCTTGTTCGAGGCTTGGAGTGCCCATAAAGTGCTTTCTCCTCTACGATGCCATAGCCTCCTTAACCAGCTTCATCAACTCCGCATGCGATTCCACCGCCTTGAGCTGCGGGAAGTCGCGCTTCACATTGTCGGGAGCGTGGATGAGAAAGCCCACATTGGCCTCCAGCAACATTGCGGTGTCGTTGTAGGAATCGCCCGCCGAGATGACGTGGTAGTTCAAGGACTTGAGCGCCGCCACAGATTTCCTTTTCTGATCCGGCTGGCGAAGCTGGTAATTGACGATGCGGTCGTTCTCCACCACAAGCCGGTGACAAAACAACGTCGGCCAGCCGAGCTGGCGCATCAGCGGTTGGGCGAATTGCTCGAAGGTGTCGGACAAGATAATGACCTGCACGAACGAGCGCAGCTCATCCAGAAACTCTTTCCCGCCCGGCATCGGCTTGAGCGTGCCGATGACGTTCTGGATGTCCGACAGCTTGATCCCGTGCCGGTCGAGAATCTCGATGCGATAGTGCATGAGCTTGTCGTAGTCCGGCTCGTCGCGCGTGGTACGGCGCAATTCCGGGATGCCGGTCTTCTCGGCCACGGCGATCCAGATTTCGGGAGTCAACACTCCCTCCATGTCCAAAGTAACGATTGATTGTTTCAAGCGGGCGGAGTTTTCCAAAATGGCACGAGAGTGTCCAGTCGAGCAGTTTGGCTCACGGTAGCCGAAGGGAATCGCGACCTAGTTCCTTTGATTACGCCTCGCAATCTCCGCAGCGGCATCTTCCATCGCCTTTCTGAGCATCTCCTTTGCATCTGCCGCAAGAGAAGTCTTCACCGCCGTTTCCGGTGACACCACGGGCGGAATTTCGAGCACCGCAACGAATCCCGTACGTTCACTCTCCGGCTCCAAACGGCTCCACGCGTAAGCCCGCTTTGCTTTTGGATGGTTTATGACCTCAAAGACCTCGACAGTCCCGCGCCAAAGGGTTTGGTCCTCATAAACGATTTCCACCGGAGCAGACTCGACCCATCTCGCGGAAACATTATGCAAGCGCAAGATCACCTGTTTCAACTCGTGTATGTATTGTTTGCTCGCCACGGTTTCAACCACTCTAAGGGTCACTTGGATTTTGGCAACAACCAGCGGCAACGCCACTTGGTCGCTCGGACCAGAGTAACATATTCATGGGTGAAATTCGTTTGGCTGACGCCGTCGCGCCCTGCTATACCTCCGCTAATGAAACGCATCGTCGCAGCTTTCCTTGGTTCGTTGATTGGGTTGCTTGCTCATGCCCAGGACTACGACCTCGTGGTCCGTCACGGACGCGTGGTTGACGGCACGGGCAATCCTGCGTTCTTCGCCGACGTGGCGATCAAAGAGGGACGCATTGCCGCCATCGGGCGCGTTGCCGGCAAAGGCGCGAAGGAAATCGATGCCACCGGAATGATCGTGGCACCGGGATTCATCGACGTTCATACGCATGCCGATGAAGTCGGTGAGGCGGATGCAAAACCCTTTCAAAAACGCGCGGAGAATTTCCTGCGTATGGGAGTGACCACGGTGGTCGTGGGGAATTGCGGCGGCTCGGCGCTGGACGTCGGCAAATTCTACCGCGAGGTGGAGAGCAACCGCCCTGCCGTAAACGTCACCACCCTCATTGGCCACAATACCGTTCGGGAAAAAGCCATGGGCGGCAGCTTTGACCGCCCGCCCACAGCGGAGGAGCTGGCGAAGATGAAATCGTTGGTTGACCAGGCCATGAAAGACGGCGCCGTCGGCTTGTCCACCGGCTTGATCTATTTGCCGGGGGTCTTTTCCAAATCTGATGAGATCGTCGCGCTGGCGAAAGTGGTTGCACCTTACGACGGTATTTACGCCAGTCATATGCGCTATGAAGACTCGCAAATCTTTGAGGCCCTCGATGAAGTAACGCAGGTGGCGCGGGAGGCCAGGGTGCGTGCGGAGGTTTCGCACATCAAGTTGTCGGGAGAGAACGCGTGGGGCAAATCGGACCAGGTTCTGGATTATCTGGAAAAGGCTCGCGCTGCCGGACTGGACATCACGCAGGATCAATACGCCTACACCGCCTCGAGCACGACGATGCGCCAGTTGATTCCCGATGAAGCATTCGATGGCGGCAGGAAAAAGTTTCAGGAGTTGATCGCCAACCCGCAGGAAAAGGCAAAACTCGTTGGCAAGATGAAGGCGAAACTCAAAGCGCGCGGGCGCAGTGACTACGCCTATGCGGTCATCGCTTCCTACAAACACGACAAGTCGTTGAATGGCCTCAATATCGTCGAAGCCGCAAGGAAGGTGCGCGGCTCGGATTCACTCGATGACCAGATTGAAATGATTCTTGAGTTGGAGAAGAATGGCAGTGCGTCCGGCGTCTTTCACGGCATGAGCGAGGAGGACTTGCAGAAGTTTATGCGACATCCGAATACAATGGTCGCTTGCGACAGCGGGCTCCGCGAATTTGGCAAGGATGTGCCGCACCCGCGCGGTTACGGGAACAACGCCCGCGTGCTGAGCCGTTACGTTCGTGAATTGAAAGTGCTCCGGCTCGAGGACGCGATCCGCAAGATGTCGAGTTTGCCGGCAAACACCTTCCGCTTGAAACAGCGCGGCGAATTGCGCGAAGGCAATTGGGCAGACCTCGTCGTATTTGATCCGGAGAAGGTGAGCGACGCGGCAACCTTCGGCGACCCGCATCACTACGCCACCGGAATTCCTTACGTGCTGGTCAACGGCGTGACTGCAATCGACAACGGCAAACCTACCGGGGCGAAACCGGGCATGGGCTTACGACACACCCGGTGAAGCTGAAAATTCATCCGCTCACACCGGCGCGCTGGCCGGATTTCGAGAAGCTCTTCGGAAACAATGGTGCGTGCGCCGGCTGTTGGTGCATGTGGTGGCGATTGCCCCGAAAGCAGTGGAACGAGCAGAAAGGCGACGGCAATCGGACCGCCCTGCGCACACTGGTGCGCCGCAACCAAACACCCGGATTAATCGCGTACGCTAATGGCGAACCCGTCGGCTGGTGTGCCATATCCCCGAGAGAATCCTATCCGCGGCTCGAAAGGTCACGACTGCTCACACCGGTCGACGACACGCCCGTTTGGTCTGTGACCTGTTTCTTTGTCGCAAGGGAGCATCGCCGACGCGGCATCACCGTAGCCCTCTTGAAGGCGGCGAGTGAGTTCGCCAGGAAGAACGGCGCCACGATCCTCGAAGGTTATCCGACCGAACCGAAAAAGGAACAGGCCGACGTTTTTATGTACACCGGCCTGGCTTCAGCCTTCCGAAAAGCCGGCTTTAAGGAAGTTGCCCGGCGTTCTGCGACAAGACCGATCTTTCGAATGCAGTTGCATCGCGCGCGACCGAAAGTGGCTTGAGCCGCCGCTGGCTGGAAAAAGATTGCCGGTCGCTCCGGAGCGAGTCACACTATGAGCCATTCGGCGGAGAGATGGCTGAGTGGTTTAAGGCGCACGCCTGGAAAGCGTGAGTAGCTAAACACTACCGGGGGTTCGAATCCCCCTCTCTCCGCCAATTTCTTTTCGTCCGAAATTGCGAGGGCGGCGATTCCGGACCATTCCGGGTGTTAAATTCGGGATTCTCCTGATAGCCTGAACACTAAAAGCGACATAGCTTTGTCCGGCTACCCTGTAGCTGCTGGCTTGGTTATAGGAGTTACCAAGCTTACCCCGTCAGCAATGGCGGGGTTCTTGTTTGTGGAACTCAGGGTTTCTCCCCGCTGCAAATGCCGGGGCTTTTGTTTTGGGATGTCCCCGAATGGTGAGAGTCGAACCCCCGGCTATAGTTGCTCCATATGAAAATTGAAATCATTCTTCCAACTTTTATCGGGTTCCTGGTCGGATTTACCGTTTGTGCCTATCTGCTTTCCTGAAATACGAAAAGCTCGTCCGACAGATCTACCGGGGGTTTTAATTGCAGCCCACGACCTCGAGGCGCGTGCCGCTCGGAAGCAAATGGCGGATTGCGTCGGCGTCGTTTCTGGGGCTGACACTACTGCGGGGCAGCGTGTGGCCAGGGAACTTTTTTCAAATCCCAGTTCTTATGCCAGTTCAGCTTCCAGAGATCCTCCAATGGGACAGTATCCGCGTGGCCGTCGACGAAGGCTATGTTGATTGATCCCGGCAGGAAGTTTGAAGTCGTCTGACGCGGCGCTGCAAAAGGCGCAAAGTCGCCATGGCGGGCGACCACCTGGGTGAGGATTTTGAGAACGTCCGGCTCGAGGACGATGCCCTGTGGCTGGTAAAGGTTGCGTGAAGGCACATCGGTTTCTTCGAGGCGGCAATTCCAGTAGATGGCGTCGCAGAAGGCGGGCGTTAAAGCGGGACGTTGCACCGCCGGCCCCGCGCCAAAAACGTTTCTCACTTTGAAAGTTGCGGCCTTCGATTGCCGGTAGTTGCGGCCCAGTCCCAGGTAGCCATTCAAAGCGTAAGCTCCCGGCGTCGAGGTTTCCGACACCCGATCCGTGTAGGTCCAGGGACTGTCGGCGGTGCCTTTGTAGGAATGCACGGGCGGATTGGTAGCCGAAGGGCAAAGCCACACGCCGTTAGTCCGGCCATGATAATCGGCGAGCGCGCCCATCCAGACGTTCTGCAGTTCGGTGGACTGGTAGTCCAGATAGCTCGGACAGAACTTTCCGCGATGATCGGCGCTGTAGATCAACTGAGCGGTGACCAACTGTTTGATGTTGGCAAGACACTGTTGGCGCTTCACGGTGAGTTCACGCGCGCTCACTTTCAACGGACGCGTGGAATTGCAGTGGTGCAGCATCAACAAGAGCCCGACGATGCAGACGATGCCAAGTAGGACAAACAGGTCAATGCGCGTGAATCCCTGGCTCGAGGTCCTCCAGCCGGCGCTGAATTTGCGAATGTGCCCCACCTTTGCCATGAGTTTCCGCCGCAGGATTCACGCCGGGTGGAAGCTCAATGTCTAACCAGAGCGTGTTCCCGGCGCATGGGCACTAACGGATCTCCCCTGCCCGCGCGTACGCCGCGATCATCCTTCTTATCGCGCCCATGACCCTGACCCTGGTTGCCTTGGTTGCCCTGGTCTTCACAATCCTTGTCACTGTTGCCGGGACGGTCGCCGAAATCTCGCAGAGGGCGACGTTCCGAGCGTGATCGCCTCGCATCTTAAGACGAAAGGCCGCAGCGACTCAAACACACTCGCTAGCTCAAAGCGCCTCATGTAATCTGGCTTTATGAAATCGAACGCGCGGTTTTTGATGTGTCCGCCGGACTTCTACGAGGTGGATTATGTCATTAATCCGTGGATGGAAGGCAACCTCCACAAGTCGTCGCCCGCGGCGGCCGCAAGCCAATGGCAGGCGCTTTGTAACTTGCTGGAAAAGCACGCGACGGTCGAGCGCATCACCCCACAAGCAGGATTGCCGGACATGGTTTTCACGGCCAACGCCGGACTCGTCGTCGGTGACAAATTCGTCCTCGGCAGTTTTCTTCACCGGGAACGGCGTGGTGAGGAAGCGCATTTCAAGAAATGGTTCAAGAAGCAGGGATTTGAAGTCTTCGAATTGCCGCGGGATTTGCCGTTTGAAGGTGCGGGCGACGCGTTAATGGATCGCGAAGGCAAGTGCCTCTGGGCCGGGTACGGTTTTCGGAGCGAACTGGATTCCCATCCGCACCTGGCGCGCTGGCTCAATCTCGAAGTGCTGTCGCTGCGTCTGATTGATCCACGTTTTTATCATTTGGATACCTGCTTCTGCCCACTCGAGAACGGCTGGCTGATGTATTATCCCCAGGCCTTTGATGCTTACTCGAACCGGCTTATCGAGATGCGTGTGCCGGCGGAAAAACGCATTCAGGTCAGCGAAGCGGATGCAACGCGTTTCGCCTGCAATGCGGTGAATCTCGGGGAAAAGCTTTTCATGAACCAGGCGAGCCCGGCGTTGCGACAACGCTTAACCGAGGCGGGGTTTGAGGTGATCGAGACGCCTCTGAATGAATTCCTGAAAGCCGGCGGTGCGGCCAAATGTCTTACCCTCCGCCTCACCGAGCCCGCCCCGGCCCGCGCCAAAGCGGCTACCACCGTGCAAAGCCGCGAATTGAAACTGGAGGGTCATCTGCTTGATTCCGGGCTGCTGGATCGCGCGCTGGAGTTGACGGTGCAAAGTGGCGGAAGTTTTCAGATTCTCCACTTTAATCTCGGCAAACAGCGCCAAAGCACCTCGAACGCGGACATCCGCATCTCCGCGCCTTCCGAAGAAGTGCTCGACAAAATTGTCGGCCAAATGATCGAGTTCGGTGCGGTCACGGGCCAACGAGCGGAACAGAACGCGGAATTGAAGGCGGTCACGCAGGATGGCGTCGCGCCTGAGGATTTCATGGCGACCACAATTTATCCCACCGAAGTGCGCGTGGGCGGCAAATGGTTGCGTGTGCAGGACCAGCGCATGGATGGCGTGATCGTCGCGGACGCAAAAGCTAAGCAGGCGCGCTGCAGTTTGTTCCGCTATTTGAAATCAGGTGACCAGGTCGTCGTCGGCAGTGTCGGAGTGCGAACCGTGCGCAAGACCGAATCGCGCGACGTGCGAGGGACGGCGGAAGCGGAACACGAGTTTTCATTCATGGGCGCCGGGGTTTCCAGCGAACGACGCGTCGAGTTGCTGGTGGACCAGATTTCCTGGGAGATGCACCGGGTGCGCGAGCAAAAGGGCAAAGTGGTGGTGGTGCCCGGCCCCGTGGTGATCCACACCGGCGGCGGCGAGCGATTGGCGTGGCTCATCCGCGAGGGGTACGTCCAGGCCTTGCTGGGCGGAAACGCCATTGCGGTGCATGATATCGAGCAATCACTCCTGGGAACTTCCCTCGGCGTGGATTTGAAGCTGGGCACCAGCGTGGAAGGCGGACACCGTCATCATCTCAAAGCAATCAATACAATTCGCGGATGTGGCAGCATTGCCAAGGCGGTTGCGCAAGGAGTGCTGACGAGCGGAATATTCTACGAGTGTGTCCGCAACAATATCCCGTTTTCCCTCGCGGGTTCGATCCGCGATGATGGGCCCTTGCCCGATACGCAGATGGATCTCATCAAGGCACAGGAGGATTACACCCGACTGTTGAAGGGCGCCGACCTGATCCTGATGCTTTCTTCCATGTTGCATTCGATAGGCGTCGGCAACATGACGCCCGCAGGCGTGAGATTGGTCTGCGTGGACATCAATCCAGCCGTAGTGACGAAGCTGAGCGACCGGGGCTCGGTTGAATCCGTTGGCCTCGTGACGGACGTGGGTTTGTTCCTGAATCTGTTGACCCAACGACTGCGAAAACTGCAAGGCGAACACTCGGGGAGTTGACCTGGGCCACAAGCTCGTTTTATTTCAGAGCACTCGACGGCTTTGCTTACTCCAAATCAATCGAAACGTGCTTGGTTTCAAGGAAGGCTTCCAATCCTTCGCTCCCGAGTTCGCGTCCCCAACCGCTTTGCTTCATGCCGCCGAACGGGCATTGTGAAGTCGTGGGCAATCCGTCGTTGATGCTGATGACGCCAGCCTCCAAGGACTCCGCCAGGCGGAACATGCGTTTGAGATCGCGCGTGAAGGCATAGGCCGCGAGCCCGTGAACGGTGTTGTTCGCCAGTTCAATCGCGTCGCGCTCGTGGTCGAACATCGTCACGGGGGCCAGTGGAGCAAAAGTCTCCTCGAACATGCAGAGGCTGGTGCGACTCACATTCGCAAGCACGGTGGGCTCAAAAAAGAATCCGGGACGCTTCAGTGGCTTCCCGCCGCAGACCAGGCGCGCGCCACCGTTAAGCGCGTCGTGCACGTGCTCCACCGCTTTCTGCACCGCGTCTTGATTAATCAGTGGGCCGACCTGCGACTCGGGGTCCATGCCGTCGCCGACTGCGAGTGCCTGCACTCGTTCGGCCAACAAACGCAGGAACTCCGGATAGATGGAGCGTTCGACATAAATCCGGTTGGCCGCAATGCACGACTGGCCGCTGTTGCGGAACTTCGCCATCATCACACCGTTGACCGTGGATTCGAGGTCGCAATCCGCAAAGACCAACACCGGCGCATTGCCGCCCAATTCGAGCGAAAGCGATTTTACAAAAGGTGCTGCCCCGGCGATCAACTGTCGTCCTACTTCAGTTGAACCCGTGAAAGTAATCTTGCGACACAGCGGATTCTCCAGGAACTCCTTGCCCAGTTCGGCGGCATCACCAACAACAAGCTGAAACAAACCGTTCGGCGGTTCAGCCGCCGCGACACACTCGGCGAAGGCGATGGAGGAAAGCGGGCATTGCCGGGCCGGCTTAAGGATCACGGGGCAACCCGCCGCCAGTGCCGGCGCCACTTTCCGCACCGCGAGCATCAGCGGAAAGTTCCACGGACTGATGGCAGCCACCACGCCAATGGGAGATTTGACGACGAGATGGCGCTTGGTTTCGACTTGTTGCGGAACCACGCGTCCGTAGGCCCGGCGCGCTTCCTCGGCAAACCAGCGCAAGTGATCGATGGCGAGAGCCACTTCCCCGCGACTCTGCGCAATGGGCTTGCCGTTTTCCAAAGTGACGAAGCGGGAGACTTCTTCGCGGCGGCGCTCCAGTTCATTGGCGATGCGGTTCAAGAGTTCGCCCCTGCCCTTTCCAGTCACCTGTCGCCAACTGGCAAATGCCTTGTGCGCATGCTTGATCGCGTCACTCAACCAGACGCGATCCACGACCGACACGCGCGCGAAGACGTCGCCACTGGCTGGATTGACTACCGGCAGCGACGCCTCGCTGGTGTGCCATTGGCCGTTCAGGTAAAGCGGGTAGGTTTTCATGGCGCTTTGCGCCAGACTGTAAGGTGTTAACCGACAAAGCTCAACAGGACGTTTGCTCCCACTCTATTCTCACTCCCACTCTCACTCGTCCTCAGTACCACGAAAGATTGAGAGTGAGAGTAGGAGTGGGAGTGAGAGTCGCAGTAACCAGCACCTTGGCTTGACCCTGCTCGTCCGAGTCGAACATGCTTCGGCCAATTAATATGGCATTGGGCAACGACATTCTTACCAAACTGCGTGAATTGGTCGGCGCACACAACGTTCTCACGGCAAAAGAAGACCTGATTGCGTATTCATTCGACGGCACGGCGGCCATGCAACAACTCCCGGGGTGCGTCGTGCTTGCCCAAACAACCGAACACGTCGCGAGCATTCTCAAGCTCGCAAATGCGACCAAGACACCAATTGTGACGCGCGGTTCAGGCACAGGACTCAGTGGCGGCAGCCTTCCCTCCCCAGACTCCATCGTGCTTTGCCTCGTAAAGATGAATCGCATCCTCGAACTGGATCGGGCGAATCTCACGGTGCTCGTCGAACCGGGCGCAACAACTCTGGCCGTTGCCGACGCCGCGACCCAAGCGGGTTTGTTCTACCCGCCGGACCCGGGGTCGATGAAAATCTCTACGATCGGGGGCAATGTGGCCGAGAACTCAGGCGGCTTGCGCGGATTAAAATACGGCATCACGCGCAATTACGTCATGGGCCTCGAAGTCGTCCTGCCTGATGGCGAGATTTGTTGGACTGGAAACAAGTGCGTCAAAGACGTCGCTGGCTACTCGATGCGCGACCTGTTTATCGGCTCGGAGGGAACGCTGGGAGTGATCACAAAGGTGTTATTACGTTTGATTCCCAAGCCGGCAGCGAAGAAAACCATGGTCGCTACCTACGCCGATATGAGCCTGGCGGCGCAAACCGTTTCCGACATCATCGCGGCGCAAATCATTCCCTGCACCCTGGAGTTCCTGGATCGCACGACCATTCATTGCGTGGAAGATTTCGCGAAGGTCGGCCTGCCATTGGATTGTGAAGCCCTTTTGCTGATGGAAACCGATGGGCATCCGGCGGCTGTGGCCGAGGAAGCTTCAAAAATGGAGGACCTGGCTCGCAAGAACGGCGCACTCGAAGTCCGGGTGGCGAAGGATGAGCCCGAAGCCACAAAACTGGCAACGGCGCGGCGAAGCGCGTTCTCAGCGCTCGCGCGCGTTGCACCCACAACCATCCTTGAAGACGCCACCGTCCCGCGCAGTGAACTCGTGAAGATGATTCGCTTCGTGGACAACGTCGCCAAGAAATACAAGTTGCGCGTGGGTACGTTCGGTCACATGGGCGATGGAAATCTGCATCCAACCTTTCTCACGGACGAACGGAACAAGGAGGAAATGCACCACGTCGAAGAGGCCTTCAAGGAGATCTTTGACGAAGCTATCCGGCTGGGCGGGACGATTACCGGCGAACACGGCGTCGGCCTGGCCAAGAAGGGAATTCTGCCAAAGTTTGCCGGGGACACTCAGATGCGAGTCATGCGGGAATTGCGGCGCACGCTCGACCCGAACGGCATTCTGAATCCTGGCAAGATGTTTGACTAAGTTATGGCTGAGGTTCGATAGCTCCGGTTGGCAGGAGTCGGTCACCGGGCGAACGTCCTGGCCTGGTGACCGGCCCACCATCGCTGCGGATTGAGATTCGCCGCGATCAGCTTGTAGCAAGGCTGCCGGCGTTGGTGTCCGGCACCCGGATGGCTGAATGGTAAACACCCGCTTCCGGGGTTTTGTTGCGGGAAAGTTGAGAATTCTTCCGCGCCGCGATCAATGGCTACAACCCGCCGCCTAGGCCGAGATTTCCATTGGTCACGCCAGTGTGTAGATCGGGAAGGTTGGTGCTTAGCAATGCCCCAGCCTGGTGTTCCGTACTTACCGATAGGTCGACGGGCAATGCAGCGTTTGAGCCGGCACCCGTACCGTTCTCCGGCAGATTCAGAGTCCAAAGCCATACCGCGGTAATCAGGGTCAATCCTGAAGCCACTTTCGCGAGATAGCGCATGCGAAAATAATGCCACGACCAGGCCGGCGCGACCTTCGGCAGCGGTGGAATTTTTTCTGAAGGCACGCTCATTTGTTCGCAGCGCCGGGAGTAGGAGACCGGAGAATCCCCACAAGAACGCCAACCCGTCCCTTTCTGATCAATTTCAACATGGCAGTTAAACGCCTTTGAAGTGGAGTTGCAATACGCGACATCATTGGAAAATGCAAGCAGGAGCTGTTTCGCTCTTGAGATTGGCATCGTTGATATCCCAGCAAACCTCCCGCTCTATCGTTTCGCCCATAAACCCTTCGCAAAAACCGCCCCCATCCATCCTCATGGCTGATTAGGTCAGTATGATCTCCAGAACTGGCAAGCTTTTTGGCCTCAAACCAGAAATAGAGGGCCTGTCGTTGACCGCCGTAACGAAACTTTAAGTCAGGCAATTTCCGTTTTTTTCCTTGGGCTGTTTTGTTAGCGGCAGATGCAGTGCAGCTTCCGGGGAGTTATCATTCGGTCAACAGAGCTGTGGAGTCAATGTCGTGTCGAATAATCTTGTAGTCAGAATCGCTGACACCTTTAAAGAGCGTGAAAATCTCTGTCGCCGAGTGTTTGGGATAAGTTACTTGGCAGCGAATCGAGACGGTCGTACCTGCTCCAGCCGAACCTACCTTTGTGAAGACCCGCCAGCCGTTTACCGTATGACTCTGATACGCGCCGAGTTTCCGACTCATTCCCTCAAGAGCTTTTGACCACTCGTCCTTTGTGGTCTTCTGAAAGAACTGTGTGCCATAATCCAGTATCGCGGTGTTAAAACCATTGGTTGCGACTGCTCGGAAATGGTGTGTAATTACTGCCTCTGCAGCCTTCTTGGTTTGTCCGGAGTTGCAACCGCTAATCGGCAAAGCAGCGATTATGACAAGCATGAGCAGCACAATCTGCAAGGTTACCCGTTTCAGCTTTTTAAATTGATGCTGGTGAAAGGTCATATAGAGCACGCTTCGCTGTTATCCACCCGTCAGGATGGTAAAGAATTTACGAAAGGGAACTCGCATCAGGAACATGAGTGCTGCGCCCACAAAGAACAACAACCTGAACCCCCAATTGACACTGTGATAAATACGTTTACGCCTGATGTTGTCCTCACTGCGCGCTATGGTTGCGAGATTTCTACCGTCCCTAAAGTCAAAGTCAAACAACTCAAAATTATACCGATGGCGAGCAAGTATGATTTTCCGAGCGTAGAAAAACAAATACGACGCTAAAAAACAGCCAAACCACACAGAATCGCTCCATTTTACGTTCATAGCCCGTGAATCCGCATGCGCAGTTGCGTTTTGTGACGTGCATCACGAGCGATGGGACGGTGGTGAATGACTTGGTTCCGATCACGACGGAATACCTGGCGGTGAATGGTTCGTGGGACGGCCCGGGAGTGGCAGGCGCGTGGCCGGTGGACACGTTCATCTGGTTTCGCGTGCATCAATACGCGAATGGCCAGCTCGGGCCGGGCGTGATGTTGAAGGGCCGAATCGTGGTCGAGCTGTAAGCGCGAAAGATCGGAAAAGAAAACTATGGCACTGAAATACAAAATCAAATCGCGGGAGGAAGTGCCCGCTGAACTGCAATCGTTTTACGTCGAGCGCGAGGGTGCGTTCGTGTTGGACGCTGAGGGTATCGTGGAGAAAGCGAAGCTGGATGAGTTTCGCAACACGAACATCGCGTTGGCGAAGGAGCGGGACGAACTCAAGCAGCGTTTTGACGGCATCGATCCGGACGAGGTAAAGAAGCTCGCCGAGGAGAAGCGCAAGCTGGAGTTGCAGGCGCAAGGACGCGGCTGGGTCGCAAGCGCAACGTTGGATCGAGCGTATAACAGTGAGGTGACGTTTAGCGAAGTTCCAATGGTTCGCGTCGTCACAAATACGGTCGTCGTGACGAACACAGTGCCGCAGGTGGTCGAACGCGAGCGCATCGTGATGGTGACGAACGCTGCGAGCGGTGCCGTGTCCGGTTACGTCGCGCGCGAGCCGGTGGCGACGAACCTGGTCACGTTGCTGGTGACGAACACGATTCCCGTGTTTGAAACCAACCTGGTGCAAGTGCCATGACCAACCTCGTCTCGAAGTCGGGAGCGCTGGCGACCATCGAAGCGACCGGCAGCGTGGTGAATACATTCCTGCCAGGCATTGGCAGCATCGTGGCACTGGCGCTCGGCGGTCTCTACCACGGTTACCGACAGGTCCGGAATCGCAAGGTGAACGAAGCATTGGTGCAAGGCGTGGAAACGGCGCGAGCGATTCTGGAGACAACGCCACAAGGTCAGGCGGCGGATGCACAATTCGTGAAGTGGCTCATGGAGCATCAGAAGGGAGCGGGCGTGTTTACAACGGTCACTAGTCTGGTGGATGCTTTGACCGACAATCAAGCGGCCAAGCTGACAGCACAGAAGATCGCGGAGCGGTTGCGGAAAGCGCAACAGCCGGCTGCGGTTGCGGCATAATCGGTGGGGTGACGTGGCAGTGGGCTGTCTCGCGCGCCGCCACGGTGACCGCCGCGAGGCGTGGTTCCGTCTACCGATCCGAACAACTGGAACTACGCCTGGCCCACCGTATGCCGTTGGCCGAGGTCAAGATGATGCCTTTCCATCCAACCGCCACGAAAGCGTTGTGGTCGTAAGTAACCATTTGCAAACGCTCGGTCGTTCGGGAGTTTCGAACCGTCCATCGCACCCCGTCTTTGGATGTAATCACTGTGCCGGCATAACCCACTGCCACAAACAATCCGTTCCCATACGCGATTCCGCGGAGGCGCTCGTCAGTTTGGGAGTTCTGTCTGGTCCAGAAATTCCCGTCAGGCGAGGTAACGAGAGCGCCTTCGTTCCCGACTGCGACAAAGACGCCTTGGCCGAAAGCCACGTCGTGAAGCGCGTTTGGAATGCCTGACGGACGCTGCACCCAATTAGAACGATCAGGGGATACCCAGACATCCGCGCGACGGGCAACTTTAACTGTAACTCCGTTGCCAGAAGCTTCGCGGGGGTACGTGTTTGTCACATAATCGCGCGAAGTTGATGCATTCATTCCTGTCACATGTGACTGTGCTTCCTGGTGGTCACGCAAATTGCGCCCGACGCACCCACCAACCAACACCATCGCAATCCATGCGCTGCTGGATGCCTTAAGGTTC
>DASUGI010000300.1:0-9560 GCA_036274115.1 Verrucomicrobiia bacterium | reverse complement strand
CGGGCTGAAGCCGTTCGTCCAGAACGTAGCAGGTCGTGTTCGCAATGGGCCGGCCAATCGGCACCGCTCCCTTTCCATCGAAATCAGGTGGAATGTGGTAGCAGGTGCTGAAGGTGGTATTCTCCGTGGGTCCGTAGCCGTTGATCAACGCGTTCAAGCCAAGCACGCGAAGCGCCTCCCGAACGTGCAATGGAGACAACACGTCGCCTCCGGTGAGGACCTGGCGCAGCGGTTTCAGTAATTCCGGTTGCTCATCGACAATTTGATTGAACAGGCCACTCGTAAACCAGGCGGTGGTCACCTGATGCCGTGCCATAAGCTCCGCCAGTTCAGACAAGGACGGCAACTCCGGCGGTGCGATGACCAGAGTGCCTCCATTGAGCAGGCAACCCCAGATCTCGAAGGTCGAAGCATCGAACGCCAACGGCGCCAGTTGCAGGAATGTATCGCCGGGTTCAAACCGCACGTAGTTCGTGTTCCGGACCAATCGCACGATCCCGCGATGCGGCACCAGGACGCCCTTCGCCTTGCCCGTGGAGCCTGAAGTGAAACTGACATAGGCCAGGCCGTCGGCACGACCCTGCCCCGGCAGATCCGCGACGGATTCTCCAACCGAAATTTGTTCGCTGCGTTCCAAACAAAGGGTCGGAATCAGCGCGCTTTCCGGCAGCAACAGCCGGTCGTGAGTTGCCACCAGGACCGCCGGATTCAAATCCGTGAGCATCTGAGCCAATCGTTTTCTCGGCAGGCTAAAATCCAACGGGGCATAGGCCGCTCCGCATTTGAGAATGCCGAGCATGCCCACAATCATTTCCAACGATCGTTCCGAACAAAGTCCGACCAGCGCTCCCGGCGTGACACCGCACTTTTGGAGGTCGCGAGCCACGCGATTCGCCTGTGCATTGAGTGCGCGATAGGAAAGAGACTTGGCTCCGCACTTCAGGGCGATTGTCTCGGGACGGAGTCGTACCTGCTCTTCGAACAACTCGTGAACGGTGGCGTTGCGGGGATAGTCGGTCGGCGTGCCGCTCCACTCTGAAAGGATTAATTCGCGTTCTGCTTCACTTGACAAAGGGAGTTCGGAGACACACTGGTGAGGTCGGGCGACAACATTTCTCAGCAGATTCTCGTAATGCTCCAGAAAGCGGCCAACGGTTTCCGGAGCAAACAGGCCAGCATCATACTGCGCCGCAGCGACGAGCCGGCTTCCCGTCTGCCGGACAAACAAAGTGAGATCAAATTTTGCCGGACCCGTATCCGGGTCCAGGAACTCTATTTTCAGACCGGGCACCTGGAGGGATTCACCGGGTTCGTGTTGTAAGAAAAACATCACGTTGATGAATGGCGTTCGATCGGCCACGCGCTCCGGCTGTAATGCCTCGACGATCCTCTCGAACGGGACTTCCTGATTGGAATACGCGCCCAGGGCCGTTTCGCGAACTTGCGCGAGCAATTCCCGAAACGTCATCGCACCGGAAAGCCGGTTGCGCAACGCCAGGGTGTTGACGAAGCAGCCGATGAGGTTTTCCGTTTCAACCTGATTGCGTCCGGCGACAGGCGTTCCGACGATGAGGTCTTCCTGCCTGGTGTAGCGAAACAGCAGAGCCTCGAAAGCAGCCAGCAACACCATGAACAAGCTGACATCCTCAGAGCGCGCCAGGGTTGTCAGCGAACTGCCCAACTTAACATCAAGCTCCCGCCAGCTTTCACCGCCTTTACAACCTCGTGGCGAGTGGCGCGGATAATCGGTCGGCAGTTCCACACCCACTGGGTTGCCTTTCAACTGTCCCTTCCAATACTCAAGCTCACTTTGAAAGCGTCCCCTTTGAACCGCGCCATGCTGCCATTCGGCATAATCGCCGTATTGAATCGGCAACTCCGGCAATGCCAGCGGCAACTGGCTGGTGGTGCTTGCGTAGCACTCGAACAGCTCGTGGTGAAAGATCCGGAACGACCACTCATCCGAAATGAGATGGGGCATCGTCGTAACCAGCAGGTGCTCGTTCGGCCCACGCTTGAACAGACTACAGCGAATCAGTGGAACTGTCGTTAAATCGAAAGGACGGCTGATTTCTTCTTGAATGGCACGCTGCAACGTTGGTTCGCGTTCGGCATCGGTGACTGTGTCGAGCTCCATTCTTCCAATGGCAACTTTTGCGTCCGCCTCGACGACTTGCATCGGCTCGGAGTCACCCATCGCGAACCACGTTCTCAAGGTTTCGTGCCGGGCAGCGACGGTCTTTAGCGCGTTGGTTAAAGCAGAAAAATCAAGCGCCCCGGTGAGCCGAACGATACTGGCCATGTTATATCGCGGATTCTCCGGCTGCATCTGGTGGAGCACCCAGAGTCGCCTTTGCGGGAGAGAAAGCGGGCCGGCACGGGAGGATGCGGCCTGGAAAAGGATTTCCTGAAGCAACATTCCGCTGGCTCCGATGCGGCCGGGAGTTTCAGCGGGCGGCCCCATTCACAACCTCCGTGGCAGTAGCGTTGCGAGGTTCAGCTATCCTTCGTTCCCGCCGCAGTTCGAACCACCGGTCCAGGAATTGCCAGCGCGGCGCGGGGGTATCCGGCGGCGTCCAGCCCAGCGGTGTTGCGGCCGGCTGCCGGGATTGCCGCAGCGTGATGTCAGAGATCCGTTGGCCGGGATTGGCGACCACCGCGCAAAGCAGTTGCTCATACTGGTCCAGGAATTCGGCGATTGTTTTTGCCTCAAACAACTCCGCGTTGTATTCCATTCCCAGAACCAGCCCTTCATCGACTTCAGCAACGAACACCGTGATGTCGAACTTTGCCGTCTCGGTTCCCAGATCCAAAAACGTGAGCCGCAAACCCGGCAATTCGGGAAAATCGGCGTCGTTCTGATACAAATAGAGAATGCTGATGAAGGGTGTTTGGCCGGCGACCCGTTCCGGTTGCAGGGTTTCGACCAGCTTTTCGAATGGCATGTCCTGATGGCAGAACGCGCCCACCACGCCCTCGCGCACCGCCGCGAGCAATTGCTCGAAGGTCAATGCTCCTGAAACGCGGGTGCGCAACGGCAAGGTATTGGCGAACAGTCCGATGACATTCTCGGTTTCCGCATGATGCCGGCACGCCATCGGCGAACCGACGATGATGTCCTCCTGGCCAGTCATGCGATGCAGCAACGCCTTGAATCCAGCCAGCAACAACATGAAGGGCGTTGCTTTCTGGCGCATGGCCAACCGGTGAAGGGACTCTTGAATTTCCGGTGACAGGTGGCCGATGCGCGATGCGCCTTTCGTTCCCGAGTTGAAGCGGCGCGGTCGGTCGAGCGGTAACTTCACTGCCGGCGGGTTGCCGGCCAGCTGATTCTGCCAGAACTGCAGCTGTCTCTTGAATTCGTCGCTTTGCATCCAGTCCTGCTGCCATGCGGCATAGTCGCCATATTGAATGGGCAACTCCGGCAACTCCGGCGTCACCCCGAGGACCAGCGCGGTGTAGATTTCCTGCAACTCGCGATAAAACAGTTGGAAAGACCATTCATCCGAAATGATGTGATGCATGTTGACGATCAAAATGTGTTCGGTGTCGCTCAACTGCAGCAAGGTCGTGCGCAGCAGCGGTCCGACGCTTAAATCAAACGGCCCCCGAACCTCCTGTTCGATCAGGCGCTGCGCGGTAGCGTCCCGCTCTGCGGCCGGCACCGGTCGCAAATCGTGCTGACCCAATTGAAACTCCTCCTCCGGGCCGATGACCTGGGCGGGTTCGCCCTGTTGATCGATGAAACGCGCTCGCAGAATCTCGTGTCGACTCACAATCGCCTTTAGTGCTTCCTCCAGCTTTTCGGTTTCCAGCGGGCCCGCCAGCCAGACCACGCTGGGAATATTGTAGCGCGGACTATTCGGCTCCAGTTGATCCAGAAACCAGAGTCGCAGTTGGGCCGAGGAAAGTGGCAACGGCGACGGCTCGCTGCCCTCAATCAATTGTTCCGCCAGCGTCTGCAAATCGGAGAGGCTGACCCCGGATGGTAAATCGTAATCGGTGCTCATTTCTGTGAATCCCTGTTGCGGAGGAGATTTTGCAAATCGGCGTCGGACAGTTGCGCCAGTCGGTCCAGGAGTTTCAGGGCGTCCGGCGCGCGAGTTCGCCGTCCAATGACGGGTGGGGCCACGGCCGCCGGCTTGCGTTGCGCCTCATCCACGACCGCTGCCAACCTGGCAATCGTCGGCGACTCGAACACGGCTCGCACGGGCACGCTAACCCCAAACGACTTCGCGATCCGTGCCGTTATCCTGGTGGCGAGCAACGAATGTCCTCCCACATCAAAGAAACTCTCGTGTCGGCCTACCTGATCAATGAGCAGCACTTCGCGCCATATTGCCGCAAGCTTTCGCTCCGTCTCCGTGGCCGGTTCTTCGAGGGGAGGCAGCGCCGCGGATATCCCCGCTGCGGAGCGCGCCGTGGCAATCGGCGGAGTCAGGTTGGTTTTTACGGGTCGATTGCGCGAAACCAGTTGGGGCAACCGGCTCAGCGGACGCGCCGGGTGGGTGGCAGCCTCCGACAACAACCGTTCATAATGTCTCAGCCAACTGTTGATGGTCTCGGGTTCGAACAACGCCGCGCTATACTCGCAACGGATCGCCAGTCGGTTCTGAACTTCGCCCGCCGATAAGCTCAAATCGAATCGGGAATAGCCAAACGGGTTGCCCTTCACGTCGGTGGTACAACCAGCGAGATTCATCGGCTCGCTGGCATGGTCCATATTGAACATGACCGAGATCATCGGTTGATGCGGCCGTCCCCCGTCCCACTTCTGCAGCAGGCTGCTGAGGGTGATTTGTTGATGCTCGATGGCCTGAATCATCAGTTTCCAAACGCGATCGAGATGTTCCGCAAATGATGGGTCATCCCGAAACTGCAGCCGGAGCGGCAAAAAATTGACGCAATGTCCGATGACCCCATCGCTGCCCAGGCCTTCCCGGACCGTCATGGGCAAGCCAATGATGATATCGGACTGCTCGCTCAGGTGTTGCAGCAGGAGAAAGTAGCCGGCCAGCAAGGTTCCCGTAATCGAGCAACGACGCGCCACACTCAGTTTCTTGATGGCCTGACTGGCGGAAGCACTCAGGAGCAGTTCACAACTTGCCCCGGTGTACTTCCGGGGCGTCGAAAAATTCCGGTCGACCGGTAAAGGCAAGGCCGGAAGCGGAGGCGAACACTGCTTCAACCAGAACGCTTCACTGTGTGCCCCGTCTCCACTCTGCCGGCGGGCGAGCTGTTCTCGAATGAACTGGCTGTACGTCTTTTGCAGTGGAGCGGGAATGCCCCGGCTGCCGGCCGGCGCGGAATAGTGCTCCCCCCACTCGCTCAAGAGAATCCCGAGCGAGCAACCGTCGCAAACAATGTGATGCAGCGTCACGAGCAAAACGGTTTCTTCGGGAGCCATTCGGGCCAGCCGAAAGCGAAACAAAGGACCATCGCTCAAGTTGAATGGCGTGGCGGCTTCCGTCTTGAGCAGGCGGTCCAGTTCGGCTGGTCGCAATTCCACCGGCACGGACGTGAGGTCGATACAGCCAAGCTCCACGGGCATCTCGGAATGCACCGATTGCTCCTCTCCGGACGCCGCAAACGTCCCGCGTAACGCCTCGTGACGGTTGACCAGCCATTCGATGCTCGCGAAAAGTTTTTGCTCATCCAGTCGGCCCCGCACCTGGACCTGCACCGACTGGTTGAACGAACAGGAAAGCTCGTCAGACATTTGTGCCCCGATCCAAATTTCGTGCTGCGCTTCCGTCAAAGGCAACTTCGCAACGACTGCGCCTTTCGTTCCACTGGTTTGAACCTTTACCGGGGGAGTCACTGGCTCAACTTCCCCATCGCTGTGCTTCTTTTCACTGGCACCGACTCGAGGACCGGGAAGGGCCTTGCGATCTACTTTGCCGTTCGGCGTAAGGGGCAGTGCCTCCAGTCGATGAAACAACGATGGCACCATGTAATCAGGCAACGTGTTCCGGAGCGCGGTGCGAAGTTGGTTCGGCTCGGGATCGTTCCCCGATTGGGGAACATAATAGCCCACAAGCCGCGTATCATTGGGGGCCGCTTCCCAAACGGAAACGACGCACTCTCGGAGTCCGGGTTGCCGCTGGAGCACCGCCTCGATTTCGCCGAGTTCGATTCGATGGCCCCGGACTTTCACCTGATGGTCAACGCGACCAAGGAAGTCGATCGTGCCGTCAGGATTGAAGCGGGCGACATCGCCGGTGCGGTACATGCGCGCGTCAACATCTTCCACAAACGGCTCTCGAATGAACCGTTGCTCGGTCAGCTCCGGGCGGTTCAAGTAACCGCCGGTCACCCCTTCGCCGGCGATATACAACTCGCCGGCAACGCGAACCGGCAAGGGCTGCAAATACCGGTCGAGGATATACATCCGCGTGTTCGCAATGGGCCGTCCGATGGTAACGCGACGATCCTGGCGCTTCACGGATGACACCGACGACCAAACGGTGGTTTCCGTCGGGCCATACAAATTAAAGATGCGCGCGTTCCAATGGATTCGCGCGGGCAAAGAAAGTGGCATCGGCTCGCCGCCGAAGAGAAGCATTTTCACCTGGCATAACGCTTCCCTGGTTTCGTCGTCGTCCAGCATCATTGCCGCAAGCGAAGGCGTGCATTGCAGATGCGTCACTTTGTGCCGGCGTATCTCCTCCGCGGTGGTTAAGTTGCCATCGCGGGCAGCCCCGTCGAACTTTTCGACCCTGGGGGCATCATCTCCGTGGATCACTACTTTGAAACCACGCGTCAAAGTCCAGAACAGTTCCAGCACCGAGATGTCAAAGGAGATGCTGGTGACGGCCAGCCACGTGCCCGGCTCGCGTCCCAGCGCGTTGTCCAGGCCGGTGAAGAGGTTGACGACGTTCCTGTGGCGCACCATCACGCCCTTTGGTTTGCCCGTCGATCCGGAGGTGTAGATGACATACGCAAGGTTTTCCGGCGTCGCGCGCGGCACGGGAACGGCGTCGGCAGGATTGTCGGGCGTCGTGGCATCGCCGGGTGCGTCGACGCATAGAACTTTGGCCTGGCCGGCCGGAACGGTTCGGCTCAGGCACTGTTGTGTGAGCACCAAAGGCACTTGAGCATCCTCGATCACGAACGCAATTCGCTCGGCGGGATAACTCGGATCCACCGGCACATACGCGCCACCCGCTTTATGAATGGCGTAGAGCGCCACCACCATATCGATGGAACGCAACAGACAAACCGCCACGCGCACATCCGGTCCTGCTCCCATTTTCTGTAATCGGCTCGCCAGAGTGCCGGCCCGCGCGTTCAATTGCCGATAGGTCAGTTGCTCATTCCCGAACACCACCGCCACTTTGTCGGGCTCACGCTCGGCCTGTTCCTCGAATAGCTCCGGGATGGTCTTGTCCGATGCGTAGGGCATCGCGGTTTGGTTCCACTCGTAAAGAATCTTTTGTCGCTCGCGCTCGTCAAGCAAAGGCAGCCGGCTGACCTTTTGTTCCGGGTTGGCCAGAATACCTTCCAACAATCTTTGAAAGTGGCGGATCCAGCGCTCCACGGTTTCTCCATCGAACAGGTCCGCATCGAAATCCGCCTTGCCGCGCAGCGTGTCGGCGTCCTGTTCGAACCAAAGGTTGAGTTCGGACGCCTCGGATGCTGCCGTCGGCTCACGCTCGAAAAGCGCATCCTGTCGAAAATCGAACATGGCCTGGATGACCGGCGGTTGCGCCCGGCCGAATCCAAGGGCGTCGGCAATCGCTTCAAGCGCGATCCCCGCGTGCGACCGCGCTTCGTGCACCGCCCTTTGGACCTGCGCCAGGAACTGAAGGAACGTTGTTTCGTCCGAAATCCGGGTGCGCAACAGCACGGTGTTGCCGGCCTCATAAATCAGAAGCGGATCCGCAGGAGCTTTCGGAAATGCAGTGCCGACGATCAGGTCCGTCTGACCGGTGTACCGAAACAGCAATACCTTGAATGCTGCCAACAGTGCCGTCGACAAATCGCCCCCTTTGCTCGCCGCCAGCGTTTGCAGCGCTTCGGCCACACTCGCGTTGACTTGAAACTGCCTGGTGTCGCGCACCATGCTGGACCGAGGCCGACGCGGACGATCCAGCGGCAAGTCCAATCGCGGCAAAGTGCCTTGGAGTTGTTTTGCCCAGTACGCAAGATCACTCCCTGCGCCTGGTGAAATTGATTGGCTGTCCGTATGTGGTTCCATCACGATAAAATTGTTTCAATGACCGGCCCCTCGTTGTTGCCACGGTGCCCTTGATTCGGCGCAAATTCAGCCGGGCACCAGAAGTGTCAGGTTGGATTACCTGTCGAACAAATCACGCCGGTTCCAGTAGTCCACGTCAGCAGCAGGTTACAGGTGGCACCAGACCTACTTTGAGTCGGAGCGGATTGCTACGTGAATGCTGGTGAGTTGCCTTAACGCGCCGGCAAACCGAAGTGAATTGCGCGAACCAGGGCATCCCTAACCTCATGCAGACCAGCGCCCTGTCGAATCAGTTGATCCGCCTCCCACCAGGCAGGGGTACGGACGAAGGGCGCAAAATATTCTGGCGCAAAAAGGGAAATCCTCATACAAGAACCGGCGAACCGTTATCAAGGATCAACCATGAAGCTCAAAAACCTCTACCATCTGTCGACCACCATACCGTTGGCGATTACGGCGCTGTTGCTGGCCGGATGTGCATCGGCCGGTTACAAGCAGGCGGAAAAGACCGGCGCGGGTATCACGGAATACCGCGAGGAAATCTTCAAAGGCAAACAGGCCATTGACGCCACCATGCAGTCGCTGGCGCAAATCTCGGCCACCGCGAATACGGACCCGCGTCCGGCGTTTCATCAATACGGAAAAGACGTCGCAACGCTGGAGTCCGCGAGCGCGAGAATTCGCAAGCGCAGTCAGGAGTTGCAGGCCAAGGGAGATCTTTATTTTAAACAGTGGCAACAAGAGATCGCCACGGTGCAGAATCCGGAGATCCGCAAGGTGTCCGAGGAGCAAAAAGCCAAAATGCAGGCGACCTTTGACAGCATTCAAAAGCACACCGACCCGCTCAAAGCCCAAATGGAGCCCTGGCTGGCCGACCTCCGGGATTTGCGCACCTATTTGAACAATGACCTGACGGTGTCAGGAATTGATGCCGCCAAACCGCTGTTCGAGAAAGTGCAAAGCAAAGGCACGGAAATTCAGAAATCCATGGACGCACTCGTGTTCGAATTGAACAGCGTGTCCACCGCGATGACTCCCGCCACGCTGCCCACCCCGGCACCCGGCGCTGCGGCCGCCCCGGCCAAATAGTTAATTGTAGAACAAACTCTCCGGGCCGCTTCGCAGGAAGCGGCCTTTTTTCGATTCTTCCCCGGCTTCAACACGGTTGTCCAAAGACGTCTGGCGCATCGGTTCGGCGACGCTCTATGACGAGCTTGTCATTCTGCGAGTGCTTTCGAGCCGCCCTTCAGCTACCTTCTGGTCAAAGCTGAAATCGGATCTGGAACGCGCCGGGAAGCAGAAAGGAAATCCTGATTGAGGGTCGCGCGGTCAAGCGGGTGCGTTGCTGGAGCAAATGAAG
>DASUGI010000299.1:0-23408 GCA_036274115.1 Verrucomicrobiia bacterium | reverse complement strand
GCGCGGGTCGAATAGACGAGGATGTCGTAAACATTGGAAGGCAGATTTGTAATGGTGACGGTGAGATGTTGCGCCCCGTCCTTGTAAACGAACGAGCGATACATTGCGTCCACGCAAGCGGTGTTTGTGCTCTGACCAACCGCATTGCTCACCACGATGCCCACCGTCGAACCGCTGCTGTCCGACCAGACCAGATTTGTCATGGCCGCGCTGCTGGCTCCCGGAGCCACATACCAGTTCCAAACGTCATTGGTGGTCTGGCCCACGGCCGCCGACCTTCTGCGTTCCGTCACCGAAGTTGATGTTCAGCATGGCAGTATTCACGATGAGATAGTCCATGACCACACCCGGTCGGTTCTGCGAGCTGGTTTGGGCCATGCGAATACGGGGAGTGCCGGCCGGTTTCGGAGTTGTCTTGCCGCCCGCCGAGGCCAGGAGTTTCTTTAGTTCCATTGGTTCGCGTTTGCGATCCAACGCGGCCATTCGCGGAAGAGTTGCGAGTTGAGCTTCGATCGCTCGATACGGCGTGGCTTCCACGATGAACGTGCGCCCTTCCAAAACCTGAAACGTGGTTCCAATTGGGATGGACTCTTTGGAGTTTCCCAGGGAAAACGCCCGCCCATCTACGATGCTCATGCTGCCCCACGTCAGCGTTTCCGTGGGCAGCACATCCTCAAAGGCAACGCGCAGACCGTCGTCTGGCACGTTAACCCGCACGGTCCTGGCCTGGCGCTTTGGTGCGGGTGCGCCAAGGAGTTCTGTGAACACGCAGAGTTGAGCCCGCTCACCCATGCGCCATTCACTCGGTGGCGGGATTTGTTTGCGGATGATGAGGTCCTGCTCGAACGAACCGAACGGCTCAGTGCTGTAGGTGTAGGCGACATCCACCGACACGTCATCAAACGCATCTTCATACACGAGCCGGTTCGGTGATTCCAACTGACCGATGCTTTCTGCTTTCGGTTCCGCAATCAAAACCGTCTGCCCACTGTCGGGATCATGGTAAACCAAACCAAACAAGCGCGTGCGCAGAATTTCACCGGTGGGCGTCTGCAACGTCACTGGCGCGGCCTCCGCATCCCGGAGACTGGGCCGGAAGAATGCCTTGTGCGCTCCCGCGTCCGCGACGCCCAAGTCGCCCTGGATTTTGATCTCCGCCTTTTCACGTTGCCTGCCGAGTGTTTCCTCGGCGCCGAACTCTCTCGTCACCAGCGGCAGGGTATTGGTCAGATCGAATCGCGAGATCCTCGCGGCCGCGGCAAGCCGCGCATCCTCCGCGTCCTGAATCGCCCTCAGCCGTTCAATTTCGCGCGTCAATACGTTGGTGTCGGTGACGATGGTGACGGTTTCGGTGATCGCCTCCCCCTCGGGTTTTGCCGGCTGTGCAAACACGATTTGGCTGAGACAGATGAGCAGGAAAGCAAACACGATTTTTGTTTTCATAAATTGGCAGAGATCAATTCGGTGAGAAACTGGTTCGTGCCGACCAAGCCGTTGATGGCCACGCTGGCCAAAGCTCCGCTGAAACAGCCCACGGTGAGAAGCCGCCGATTCGTTCGGAGCGTTCTGAGTGTTTTGCAAGTGTTCAATATCTTTTTGATACGGGAGGCGAACGACGCGAGGGTAAGCACACCGCCGCCTCGAGGTTATACGGATGGGACGGGAGGAATCTTTCAGAGAATTTATCGGCGATGTGACACGAGCCGAAGCTTGCGCAAGGTTTGTCACGTCCGCGTGGCGCGGCGGAGAAGCAATGGTGACATCCGCCGGAATCGTTCGCCTTTGGTTGGTTTCGTTCATGGCCCAAGCTGCTCTAACTCCGTCACCCATCCGAGAACGTCTTGACGCGGTTTTACCCTCGCGCGGGAAGAATGCAAGTGTAATTTCGGGTTCCCTTCTGATTGGTCACTTTTGACCAATAATCCCGATCGGAAGGGTTTGAAAATTATTCTCGCCCTGGCATGGGGCGAAAGGCGAAATCACGACGAAACGCTTATGGAGCGTGGCTGCTTTATTTGCGGGAGCAAAAGGGCTTGTCGCAAATGGAGGTGGCCGAGCTGACGGGCGTCGCCAGAGCAACCCTCAGGCGATGGGAACGAACCGGGCGCGTGCCGGCCCGCGAGGAGATCGTCAGATTGTCAAAGCTGTACGGCGTAACCCTCGACAAATTCCTGCGGACGGAAAAAATCCGTCAAGGCTAAAGCCGGGGTAGCGCGGGGTAGCGTTGACTACTCGGCGTATCGCGGCGTATCGCTAGGGTGTCAAAATAGCCATTGGCAGACGGCCAACGGGCTGATACAGTCCCGACCCGCTTTTTACCGGCGGGGCAACAATTTAACCGAAAAAGTTTATGTCACAGCATCGCAGTCTGCGCGCGGCGTCCACCCTGGGTGGCAAGCGTAACGTCATGAAGCGCTTTGAGCGCATCGAAGTCCTCAAGAAACGCGGTCAGTGGAAAGATGGCGACCGCATCACCGGTCTGCGCAAGACCAAGCCGGATGCTTGATGAGGTGACGGGTGACGCGTGACGGCTGACATGAAACCCGGCGCGATTCCTGTCACCTGACACTTGCCACGTGTCACCTCCCTGTGATTCGTCTTCAAAAATTCCTCGCCGACGCGGGGGTGGCGTCGCGTCGTGCCTCCGAGCAGTTCATTCTCGATGGTCGGGTGGCCGTTAACGGCCAGCCCGTGCGGCTGCTGGGGTCGAAGGTTGACCCGGAACGGGACGAGGTGCAGGTGGATGGCAAGCCGGTCCGCGTCCACAAAAAACTCTACATCGCCCTGCACAAACCCCGCGGCTGCGTGTGTTCTAAAAAGGATGAACACGAGCGTCCCACCGTTTACGATCTGTTGCCCAAGGAGTGGCAGATTGCCAATTCCGTGGGGAGGCTGGATTACGCGAGCGAAGGGTTGCTTTTCCTGACCAATGATGGAGAATTCGCGTTGCGATTGACGCACCCGCGTTACGGAGTTCGTAAGCGTTACGTGGCGACGGTGGAGGGCAAAGTTGAAGCGGACATGTTGTCGCGTTTCACCAAGGGTGTTTGGCACGACGGCGAGAAGCTCAAGGCGGAACGAACCTGGTTGCTCACGGCGGGCAAGACGCAAAGTGTGGTGGAACTGGAATTGGCCGAAGGCAAGAACCGCGAAGTGCGCCGGCTGTTTGAATCGCAAGGGCTGACGGTGCGTCGGCTGGTGAGGACGCAGATTGGAAAAATCAAACTGGGTGAGTTGAAACCCGGACGGTGGCGAGCATTGACACAAAGCGAGATAAAAACTCTACTTTCCTGAGCTATGAAAACGAATGGTTGGAAGATTTTGGGCGCGGTGCTGCTGGCCAGCACCTTGATTGCACGGGCCGACGGACAACTTGAGCCCGAGAAGCCAAAGACAGAGAAAAAGGCCGACTCCGGGAAAGCCGCTCCCGCGAGGAAAGCTCCGCCTGAAAAGCCCATTGTGCTGGTGCCCGGCCCGGCAACCATCTCCGGCAACAACGTCAACGTCCGCGGCAAGGCTGGCTACAAAGGAGAAGTTTTCACGAAGCTGAACAGTGGTGACACCGTCACGGTGATTGAGCAGGTCATTCTGCAGAAGCCGAAAGCCGGCGAGCCGGCGCAGTGGGCGAAGATTGCGATCCCGGCCAATGCGCATGTCTGGGTTCACAGCACGTATATCGATGCCAACAAGACGGTGAAGCCGAAGAAGCTTAACGTTCGCACCGGGCCGGGGGAGAATTACAGCGTCGTCGGCACCATCGAGCAGGGCACGGCAGTGAAAGAAGTTTCGACCAAGGATAACTGGTTGCAGATCGAAGCGCCCGCGAGTGCCTTTGCCTATGTCGCCGCAAGTTATGTCCAACAAAAGCCGACTGATACCGCGGTGTCACCAGTCGTTTCAGTTGTGCCGCCTGAAACCAGCACGAACCTACCGCCATCAAACGACAACATTGCTAGCACGATAACCGATAACCCGGGAGTAATTGCCACGAACAACCCCGACGGTGAACCAACCCCAACAGTGATACCAGACGCCGCCAACGCAACGCCGCCGCCGCCGGTTTTGATTGAGGAAGATATCCCGCGATTTGTTTCCCATGAAGGCGTGGTGCGTGGCTCCGGCAGCATTCAGGCCCCGAGTGAATTCGCGCTTTACAGCAAAGAAACCGGCAAGGCCATCAACTATCTTTACAGCCCCACGCCTCAACTCGACGTCGGCAAATACTTTGGCCGCCGCATCATCGTCAACGGTGAGGAGAGTCTGGACAAGCGTTGGACCAACACGCCGGTCCTGACGATTCAGAAGATTTACGTGGTCGAGTAATGTCGGTGGGGAATCTCATCGACGGAAAGGCCGTCGCGGCGCAGATCCAGGGGGAACTCACGCAACGCATTGCCGCGCTCAAGACGCGCGGTGTGCGGCCGGGGTTGGCGTTTGTGCGCGTCGGCGAAGATCCTGCGTCGAAGGTCTATGTTGGCCGGAAGGAGAAAGCCTGCACCGAGCTGGGGATTTTTTCTGAAACCAAAGTCCTTCCGGAGCAAACGACCGAAGCGGACCTCCTGGCCGTTCTCGTTAAGCTGAACGCTGATCCACGTTTGCATGGCATCCTCGTTCAAGCGCCATTGCCTAAACAAATCCGGCAGGAAGTCGTTTACGCCACGGTGCTGCCGACGAAGGACGTGGATGGCTTTCACCCGGTCAACGTCGGCAAGTTGATGCTGGGCGATGAAACGGGTTTTCAGCCGTGCACGCCGGCGGGTGTTCGCGAGTTGTTGGTGCGCGCCGGCGTGAAAACGGACGGCGCCGAAGTGGTGATTCTTGGGCGAGGCAACATTGTTGGCAAACCCATGGCAGCGATGCTCTGTCAAAAGGGCAAGACTGCCAACGCGACCGTCACGATTTGCCACTCGGCCACCCGCGACATCAAAGCGCATTGTCGCCGGGCGGACATTTTGGTCGCCGCGATGGGTGTTGCGGAGTTTGTCAAAGGCGACATGGTGAAACCCGGCGCGGCGGTGATGGACGTGGGCGTGAATCGCGTCGCGGATCCGACTTCAAAGACTGGCACCAGGCTCGTGGGCGATGTGGCCTTCGCCGAAGTTCAGCCCATTGCCGGGAAGCTTACGCCAAACCCCGGCGGCGTTGGGCCAATGACGATTGCCATGCTGATGCAAAACACGGTGCGCGCCGCGGAACTGGCGGTAAACAAGTGATTGGTTAAATGGGTTCAATCAGTCATCTTTCCCCAACGCGACCAAAATCTTTAACTCATTTAACCATTTAACTCATTCACCGTTTCACTTATTGAACCTCAAGCCATGACCCCGACTCGAATTCTCCCTGACTTGCAATGCTCGCTGCTCTGCGAGGAAATCCGCCAGGAAGCCAATGGTAACTTCATGCTGATTGGCGTGATCAATTTCATTCGCGTGCCCCAACTCCCGGTGGTGGCGTTCAAGTTGAGCATTTTCAATCGTTGGACGGCCGGCATTGGCCAGTTTACGGAGAACGTGCGCTTGCTGGCACCGGATCAGACAACGGTGTTGCGCAAGGGCGAGGTGAAATTTGCTTTGCAGGATGCCGCCTATCATGCCACCAACGTTACACTGTTTGGACAGGTGGAATTCAAAACGCCCGGCACTTACATGGTCGAAGTGTTGGTGGACGACGTGATGAAGTTGCGTTACCCGATTCCGGTGATCGTGGCGCCGCCGCAACAGCAGACCGCCGGCACGACAACCACGCCGCCCGAAGCACCGAAGGTCTAAGCCAAAGCTCAACCGCGGAAAAATCCCCAAATCCAGGTCATTCTCGACTTTATCGTCCTCAATGATGATTACTTCCTGAAGTCGACTCAGCGGCACAATGTCGTTAACTGGAAAGATCAGCCAGTTTGTAGCTCGTGTTCAGCTTTGTGCCGAGATCAACCGCCAATAATCTCCGCGTTACCTGGAGTTTCACGCGATAGTCAGGCAAGTAATGCTCCGCGCCCAGACCCAAAACGGTGTGGTCCGTATGTTCCTTGACACCCTCCTTCACGCGAATAGCCACGGACTTCACGACCACGGAATTATTCCAGGACAACGCTACGAACAGTGCCGTCAGTCCAATGATGGCAACAACAGCGGTAATACGAATGCGGCCCATGTAGGTTCCGGGAAAGTTTGATGCCCATGATGATGGCAAGACAAGCAAAACCCTTTCTTGAATTCTCCACCGGGGCTTCATTCCATGGGGGCCGATGGATGCACCTGTTGCGCGAGTCGCCTGGGAGCCAATCACGCCGAGAGGCGTGGCGGCTTTTGCCCACGCGCGATTGGGCCGCCTGTTGCTGGTTCAATTCCTTGTCGCCCTGGTGGTCGGGAGCGGGATCGCGTGGCTGCTGCACGATGGTTTCTTTCCTGCGGTAGCTTCTGCGATCGAGCAATTGCCGGCTCAGGGTGAGATTCGGGCCGGCAGGCTGGAGTGGCGGGGCACTTCGCCCCAGCGACTGGCTGACGGGAGTTTTCTTTCCATCGCCGTGGATCTGGAACACTCTGGAACAGTTCGGTCCCTCGCGCATTTTCAATTTGAGTTTGGTCGCACCAATCTGCTGACTCATTCGTTGTTGGGTTATTCCTCAATCAACTATCCTGACGGCTGGGTGATTGCGTTCAACCGACCGGAGTTGTTGCCGCGCTGGGGGGCCTGGCGGCCGGTATTTCTGGCGGCGGCCATCCTCGCAACGGTGATGTATCTCATGCTGAGTTGGTCTGTTCTTGCGACACTCTATTTTGCACCCGTCTGGCTGTTGGGCTTCTTCGCAAACCGCGACTTAACTCTTGAAGGAAGCTGGAGATTTTGCAGCGCAGCTCTAATGCCGGGTGCGCTCGCTATGCTCGTGGCAATCTTTTTTTACGGCATTGGCACGTTGGATCTTGTGCACATGGGCTTTGCACTGGCCGTGCACGTTGTGATCGGGTGGATTTATCTGATCGTGAGTATCTTTTACGTTCCATTGATTCAGGAAGCAAACGTGCCAAGAAACCCTTTCAACCGGCAGCAGAAAAAATAAGTCAGCCTGCTTCAATGCGGATTGCCCGGTCCTGGCGCAATTGATAACCTGGCCGTCCGCTCAGCTTGTTTGCGTCGCGGGAGGATTATATGAGTCTGCCGATTAAACTGATCTCGACTGATTTCGATGGCACCTTGTTCGCCGAGTTTGAAAACCCGCCGATTCCGGAACGGCTGGTTGCGTTGATCGCAGACCTGCAAGCTCGCGGAGCAAAGTGGATCATCAACACCGGGCGCGACATGTCGAGTTTGATGGAGTCCCTGGCGCGCGCGCAGATTCGAATTCAGCCGGATTTCCTGGTGCTGGTGGAACGCGAGATTTACCGCCATGACGGTGTGCGTTACGCCTCAGTGCCCGAATGGAACGCGGCCTGCACCCGGGATCATTCAACGTTGTTTGAACGGGTGCGCCCGGAGGTCACATCACTGACCGAATGGGTTAATTCCCGTTTTCGGGCCACAGTCTACGAGGATTCGTATTCTCCGTTTTGCATCATTGCCGGGAACAACGGAGACGCCGATTTAATTCATAAACGGATGAATGAGTTCTGCGAGAAGTTTACCGAGTTGACGGTGGTGCGGAACGACGTTTACGCGCGCTTCAGCCACGTGGCCTACAACAAAGGCACCGCGCTCGCTGAAATCAGCCGGAGACTGGGCGTAAAGCCGGTCGAAATTTTTGCGGCGGGAGATCACTTGAACGACCTGCCGATGTTAAAATCCGAGTTCGCTCGCTTTTTAGCCGCGCCTCACAACGCCATAGCGGAAGTAAAGGAAGTGGTGGCGCGCCAGCAGGGCTATGTCAGTACCCTCGGCTGCGGCCACGGCATCGCTGAGGGCCTGGAACATCACCTGAGCAGCAGGAAATAACCGGCAATTATTCGGGCAGGTGCCGAAATGAAGCAGCTTAATCACTCAAGCTTGCAAAATGGAGTGGCAATGCGGTGCAGCAGCTTTTGAGAAACTGATATTTGGTTTAGAAGAAATTGACACTATCAGCGCTCTTGTTACTGTGAGAAAGCACAGTTTTTCGCGCGAAGCGGCGGGGTTGTTGCCCCGTGGATTTTGAGCGCAGTAAAAAAATAATTTCATGAGTGATTCATCAGTAGCCATCGCCGATCAGGGCGGCGCGCCAAAGATTTCCAAAATTTCCGAAGCCGTCATCCGCATTGCCGGCAATTCGCAGGATGGTATTCAGGCGATCGGTGGGTTCCTGGCGCGCCTGGCGGGACGCAGCGAGCAGGAAGTCATGACGTTCATGACGATTCCATCCACGATTTCGGGTGGACCGTCCATTTTCCAGGTTCGCATTGGCTCGGGCGAAGTTCTGAGTTCGGGCGACGAAGCGGATGTGTTGCTCGCGTTTTATCAACATTCGTACGAAGGCCACATCAATTCGCTTAAGAAAGGCGGCATTGTTCTTTACGATTCAGACCATATTGAGCCGAAGCCTGAATGGCAGAAGGATTATCATCATATCGGTATTCCCATTTCCGGGCTGACGGTCGAGGCGATTGGTGGCACGGCCAAGGACAAGGGCAAAAACATTTATGCGCTCGGGCTGATTGCGAAGATGTTCGATCTGAATGTGTCCAAGCTCGAAAAACTTATTGCCGAGCGATTCACAGGCAAGGACCAGAGTATTGTGAAGAACGCGCTTTCTGCTTTCCATGCGGGTTACTCGCACTCGCTGGGCGGTGTGTTGGAAACCTTCAGGTTCGTTGACAGTAAGAACAAGGGCGGTCAGCAGGTTGTGATGAACGGCAATGAAGCGCTGGCTTACGGCTTGATTGCCGCTGGCGTGCGGTTTGGCGCCGGTTATCCGATCACGCCGTGGTCGGACATTATGGAATTACTTCGTCGCGAGTTGCCAAAATATGGCGGCACGTTCCTGCAGACCGAGGACGAAATTGCAGCCATTTCAATGGCCATTGGTGGCAGTTATGCGGGTCGCGTGGCCGTCACGGGATCGAGTGGTCCAGGCATCTCGCTCAAGACCGAAGCGCTCGGCTGGGCGGTCATGGCGGAAATGCCGTTGGTGATCGTTGACGTCCAGCGTGGCGGTCCTTCGACGGGGATGCCGACGAACATCGAGCAGTCGGATCTCAACATTGCCTGTTTCGGTGGTCACGGCGATTCTCCGCGGGTCGTTATCGCCCCGGCGGATGTTGAAGATTGTTTCTACTCGGCGATTGAAGCTGTGAACATTGCGCGCAAATACAGCGTACCCGTGGTTCTTCTCACGGACCAGGGAATCGCGACGCGCATTGAAGCCTTCAAAGAACCGGAACTGGAACAGGTTTGCCAGGACATTTCCCCGGATTTCAAACCCGTGGCCGATCACAAGCCGTACGATCTTTCGGCGAAGGACGGCATTACCCAGCACGTTCCACCGGGCACGTGGATTCAGAGCGGCAAATACCCGGTCGTTACGGGGCTGGAGCATGACGAACTCGGCCATCCGACGGGTTCGCCCAAACTGCATATGCAGATGACGGCGAAGCGGCGCAGGAAACTGCAGGCCCTTGGAGCCACGTTGCCGACGCCGAAGATCTATGGCCCGAGCGAAGGCAATGTTCTGCTGGTGGGCTGGGGATCCACCCAGGGACCCATCAAGGAAGCCGTGGATCGCGCGCGTGCCGCCGGCGACAGCGTGTCTTCGATTCACATCAAGCATCTCAATCCGCTGCCGCCTGGGTTGGAAAACATTTTTTCCGGTTTTAATCATGTATTGGTTGTTGAAATGAATGACGAGGGCCTCTATGGGTACGGCCAACTCGGCGGTTTGCTCCGCTCGCGTTTTTGCGATCCCAAGATCACTGGGATCAACAAGACCGACGGCCTCACTTTCAAGGTCAAAGAAATCCTGGAGCGCGTGAAAACCAACGTCGCGGCCGGGCTGCGTAAACAGTAATTTGAGACGAATTCCTTATGAGCCAGACTCTCACTGAAGTCCCCCAACGTGAAGGCAACCTCGCGCCCGCCGTCACGCCCAAAATTCCTGCACCTGAGGAACGCAAGGGTTTAACGAAGAAAGAAGTCGCGGCCGACCATCCCACATGGTGTCCCGGCTGTGGTGATTTCTCGGTGCTCGCGCTCTATTTCAAGCTCATTGAAAAGCGCAAGATGTGGCACGAGAAGATCACGACCGTTGCCGGCATCGGTTGTTCGAGCCGCTTCCCGTACTTCGTGCAGGCGCACGGGGTGCACTTCATTCATGGCCGCGCGCTTCCGTTCGCGAGTGGTGTTTCACTTAGCCGTCCCGACCTGCATGTGTTTGTGTTCGGCGGCGACGGTGACGCGTTTTCCATTGGTGGCAATCATTTTAATCACACCGCCCGCAAAAATATAAAGTTGACCTATTGCGTGATGGACAACTGGGTCTATGGCCTGACAAAGAAACAGACCTCGCCAACATCACCGCTGGGATTCAAGAGCAAGACGGATGGCTGGGGTGCGGTGGATTATCCGATCAATCCGATGAAGCAGGCGATCGCCGCGGGGGCGACATTTGTCGCGCGCACCACGCACACAAATCCCAACCACGTGCTCCAGATGATGGAAGCGGCGATGGATCACGACGGTTTCAGTTTCATCGAGTGTCTCAGTGAGTGTGTTGAGTTTTACGAAGGGGCGTTCGATGCAAGTAATCCGCGCAAAGGTGGCGTCTTCAACCTGGTTCCGGCCGATCATGACGTCACCAATGAGATGGCGGCTTACAAACTCGCCGATGAACCGTTTCCCGGACGGTTCGGCATTTTCTACAAGGTCAACAAGCCGACCAAGAATACCAAGGAGGCGGAGATTAACAAAGCGGCGATGGAAAAGGTCAAAGGCCTGAAGGACTGGCAAATTCTCCAAAAGAATTTTGACCGGATGAAGTAGCCGGCTAAAGCCTTTTTGCGGACAGCCCCGGCGGCCGGGCATTTCTTTGGGAGCAAGCAGCCTTATTGATTCGAGGCTTGGCAGTTAGCTTTTTTGTTCTTACGGTGGCTTGGTGATCGGGTTTCTGCGATTCATGGGCTTGCTCAACGCTGCGATCTGGCTTGGCGCCGCAACCTTTTGCACGCTCGCGGTCTTACCGGTTGTGAACTCGCAGAAGATGATGAGTTTGCTGGGTCAGACCTACTTCCCCTATTTGTCGGAGGCCATTGGTCGCGTGGTAATGACACGCCTGTTCCACTGGCAGGTCTTTTTCGCGTTAGTCGCTTGGCTGCATCTGGTTCTGGAGTGGCTTTATCTGGGGCGCATGCCCCGTCGCTTTTGGGTGACCCTGCTGACCCTGCTGTTCTGCATGAGCCTGTTGGGAGGGTTGTGGTTGAACCCGAAGTTGATGGCCTTGCATCGAGTGCAGCATGCGGGCAACGTCCCTCCGGCGAACCGCGAGGTGGCAGCCAGGAGCTTCCGCGTCTGGGAAGGAGTCTTTCAAGCGTTGAATGTTTTGCTCATCGCAGGAGTCGGAGTGTATTTCTGGCGCCTCACAACCAACGAAGACACGCCGCGCTTTGTCACCCCGGTCAAATTCCGAGGTTGACAAAAGATATTTGTCGTCAAACTTTTGACTGGAACTGTAAAGAGGCATTAGAACGTCTGCACTGGGAAAAAGCCTATGATCTCAAATGAACGTCCCTCTCCATACGGCCATCGGCCTTATGGCACGCCCAAGCCGCCGGTTAACGAAGACACGCTCAAGTCGGAAAAAGTTCAAATTGAGCGCAAGACGTTCCTGTTCACCCTGCGGGAAAATCCGCGCGGACGATTCTTACGCATTACTGAGGACGTCGGTGGGCGGCGCGATACCATTATCATTCCCGCACCTGGACTCGAGGATTTTAAAAAGCTTCTCGACGAGATGGTTAAGGCGTCCACGGAGATTCCTCCCAAGCATTGAGAACGGGCGCGGGCCTTCGCGCGAGGCAATTTGCGCTGCCGGTTCAGCCTTTTGATTTCTTCGCGCGGGGCTTCACCTTTGGTGCGTCGCCCCACAGGCCTTCCAAATCGTAACGCTCACGCACGTCTGCTCGCATGACGTGGACGATCACGTCAAAGAAGTCCAGTACCACCCACGCGCCGTGCACGGTGCCATCGATGCCGCGCGGCCGGATTTCGTGATCTTCCCGAAGCGTGTCTGCAATGACGTTCACGATGGCTCGCAAGTGCGGCTCACTCGTTCCGGAAGCAATCACGAAGTAGTCGGTCACGCTCGACAGCTTGCGTACGTCGAGCACCACAATATCCTCAGCCTTCTTATTGTCTGCGAGTTCGTGGCAACGCAGGGCCAGCTTCTTTGAGTCCATCACCGGTAAGTTGTGTCAGCCGTGGTTAAAGATAAAGCCGATTGTTGTACACGGCTTCGGCCACGGCGGGTGGGACCAAATGTTCAATGGTTTGCCCGGCTTTAACTCGGGTTCGAATCCGGGACGCCGAAACGTCGAACGAAAAACCGCCCAGAGTCCGCCCGCGGAACGGCGGCGGGAGGTTGCCCGGTGCTGAACCTGGCCGTGGAATTACCACGAATTCTGCCAGCTTTGCCAATTCCGCTGCGTCCCTCCATTTCGGCAGACTGGCCACATGATCCGCGCCGATGAGGTAAAACAATTCCGCTTTAGGAAAGCGTCTGGCGTAATCCCGCACCGTATCAATGGCAAAGGACACTCCCCCGCGATTGATTTCCTGTTCATCCACTTCGCAGTCGGTTCTTCCCGCCAAAGCCAGCCGCAGCATTTGTAGCCGTGCCTCGGCGGGCGCAAAGTTTTGGCCGACTTTGAAAGGTGATTGAGCCGCCAGGATGAAGCAAAGTCGTGTCAGGCCCAATTCTTCCAATGCTGCTTGAGCCAGCAGCAAATGTCCCGTGTGAATCGGGTCAAAGGAGCCGCCGAAAAGTCCAATGCGTTGCACAGGGCGGAGAGTATCTCGCAACCGCGCGGTTGGCGATTTTGAAATTAGCCGACCATCAGCGAACGGAATCCGACTCGTTGCATGGCCCTCGCAATTTCTGGGTTCTTCATGAAAGTGTCCCAGAAGAAGCTGGTGCGAGCATTTTCCGCCATCATCAAAGCGATCCCGGTATTGATGGCGACGTGATCGCGAGCCACCCAGCCGGTGGTGGGATTGAATGCATCGGCGAAGCCATACCGGCGCCACACACGTTTCCCATAGCGTTCCCGCGCGGTGCGCAAAACCTGCAATGACTCGTTTCGAAGAAACGGCAATGAACCGGCGGCTGCACAAGGCACGACGCTGCCGTCGATTGGCCCCATGCGCGGCGGCCCACCCCAGACCACGTAGCCTCGGGGCGAATCGGAAGCCGTGATTCCCCAAAGCTCTTCGGTGTAGTTGGGAAACGTATCGCGAAGGTTGAGACAAAACGCCCGATGTGCCTGGGTCGCGAACACTGAATTCTCAAAGTAATCGGCATGCTCATCGCGACGATTTCGAAAATCGACCCAGGCGTGAGCGTATTGGTGGATAAACAGAGGCGCTTCCGTGTCGATGTAGCTTAACCCCGCGTAGTTGAAGACGGGTCGCTTCCAGGCATGCCAGGCTTCTGCCGGGATTGCCTTTCGGTTGGCCCCTACCGCCAGCAGGTAGAGCATCATGTGCTCACTGTAGGTGTCCCAACGCGACGCCAAGAAGCCGCGTTCCGGCGTCCATCCGTGACTCAAATAGGGTCCTTTTTGATATAACCACTGCCAGTCAATGCGGTCGTAAATCGCGGCGGCCAAATCCTGAATTTCCGCATCATCGAAGTGCTGGCGGCAAGTCAGCACACCACAAAGCAGGATCGCAGTATCGATGGAAGAAACTTCGCAGCGCCATTCCCTCTTGCCCGTGCCCCAGTCGACAAAATGATAATAGAAACCATGTACATGCGGCATTTGTGTCGCGATGAACCGTAGAGTGGCCCGCGCGCGTTCCCTCGCCTCGCCAGTTTTCAGCCACGCCCGCTGGTCCGCCAAACAAAGCGCGCTCAAACCGAAACCCGTCGCCGCTATGCTCGAGACGGATTTGATTGTGTTCCCGCCTGCCCGCACGCGGTCCTGAACCTGGCCGGTCTGGGGGTGAGCGTTTTCCCAGAACAGCCGGAAACTGGCCCGCTCAATTTCTTCGAGAAAGCCATCGTCCTGAGGCGGAAGATTAACGACGGGCGAAAACCAATTGCTGCCGAGTCGAAACGAAACCGCTCCACTGGCCGCTCCGGCGAGACCAAAAGCCAGCCTGGACAACATTGCCCGTCGGGTGATCATGGTTGCATACAACTCGCACCCCCGTTCGCAAACCGATGCCTCACAACTCAGCTTCGGTTCCTGCGTGCGGTCTCCCGTCCCACGGGCAAACTTTGTCCGTATCCGGAGACATTACGACGGCGAAACGCGGATTAAATCACAAAGGGATTCTGGACGCCACGCTAGCATAAGCTACCAAGCCTGCAAGCGCAGCCTGCGGCAGTGGGGAAGTTTTTTTGCGGAACGCCGACGGGTATTCACCCGCAAGTCAGCAGCATCTTCGGACGCCATTGAATCGCTGCTCCGTCACTTCCATGTAGATCTTCTCAGCAGATTGCGACGGGCCGTCTGAACATTCACATTTTGTCATCTGCTCCTGAGTTCGCGCGAGTTGGGCTTCACCCGACAATTCCCGGGCCAATGCCAGTGTCAGTGCTGCCGCACCTGCTACACCACCAACCTTTCCTCCGCCTTCAGCCACTGCATAATCCGGCAGCCACACGGGCTCGCTCTCTTTTAAAACCGCTGGTTTTGTTCGGGAGAGAAGGAGAATCCACTCACGGACGCTAAGCAGGACAACGATTGAAACCAGAATCAGAAACCCGCCCGCCACCAACGCGTCCAAAAGATTGTTGTAGCGTTGGGTTGCCCAGGTGGCAGCCTGAGGATCGAGTGCCGGGGCAGCATTGATTTTTTCCTGCAGCGACTTCGCCTGCGACAGAAAGCCGACACGCGGGTCAGAATGGCAAATCTTTTGAACGCCCGCCGTAAAAGTCACCGCCAACAGCCACACCAGGGGCAGTAATGTGATAACGGCCAACCAAGGTTTTTGGGACTGCGGTTGACCCGACGGCGCACCTGGCTGAAGCGACAGCTTCAAAAGAATCGTTGTCGCCAGACATAAGGCGATGGCTGCCAGCATCTGGTTGGCGATACCAAACAAGGGCCAAAGCGAGTTGATGCCGCCGAGCGGATCGCGCACACCTTGAATAAGAAAATAGCCCCAGCCCACGACCATGAGCCCACTGGCCACCAGATTTGGACCCAGGGCCTTCGTGTCGCCAAGGGGTTTCCAGACATTGCCCAGAAAATCCTGGAGAATGTACCGGCCCACGCGCGTGCCAGCATCCAGCGTCGTCAGAATAAACAACGCTTCGAACATGATGGCGAAATGATACCAGAGATCCAGCCAGCGATTCCCAACCACCTGCGAAAAGATCTGCGCCATTCCCACGGCCAGCGTTGCCGCTCCACCCGTACGCCCAAACAGCGTGTGCTCGCCGACGTCCTTCGCGAGGCCATCCATGTGTTCCACACTCACAGGAAAGCCCAACGCGGTGACTTTGGCAGCCGTGACCGCAGCTTCCCCTTTGACATTCATGGCCAGATAAACTCCCGGGTCCATCGTGCAAGCCGCGACGATGGCCATAATGGCCACCAGTGATTCAAGACACATTGCCCCGTACCCGATGGGGCGGGCGTAACTTTCCCGGGTGATCAACTTGGGTGTGGTGCCGCTCGCAATCAATGTGTGAAATCCCGAGATCGCTCCGCAGGCGATGGTAATAAAACAAAACGGAAACAACTTCCCGGCTACGACCAACCCCGAACCATCAACAAACCGGGTCACGGCCGACATCCGCAGATCCGGAAGCACCAGGAAGATTCCCACCGCAAGCGCGAAGATGGTTCCCAGCTTCATGAACGTGCTGAGATAGTCCCGTGGCGCGAGCAACAGCCACACCGGCAAAACGCTCGCTGCCAACCCGTAAATGATGATCGCCCACGCGAGGGAAATATCCTTTAACAGAAAAATCTGTGACCAGTTCGCGTCTGCATAAACCAGTTTCCCGCCCCAAACGGCCAGTAGCAGCAACACAATCCCCAGTGCGGAAGCTTCCATTACTTTGCCGACCCGCCAGAACCGCAGGTAGCCGCCCATGAACATCGCAATGGGAATAGTCGCTGCGACCGTAAAGACGCCCCACGGGCTTTCTGCGAGTGCCTTAACCACGACCAACGCCAGGACGGCCAGCAGGATGATGATGATGGCCAGAATCGCCACCAATGCGACTAATCCTGCCGCTGTGTTCAACTCCTCTTTTACCATCTGCCCCAGCGACTTCCCGTTTCGTCGCATGGAGGCAAACAAAATCACCATATCCTGCACGGCGCCGCCCAGCACGACGCCAATCAAAATCCACAACGTGCCCGGCAAATAGCCGAACTGCGCTGCCAGCACCGGCCCGACCAACGGCCCGGGCCCGGAAATCGCGGCGAAGTGATGGCCGAAGACAATCCACTTGTTGGTCTTCACGAAATCCTTGCCGTCGTCGTGAACTTCACAAGGCGTCGCGCGACGATCATTGAGCGCGAGCACACGGGCCGCGATCCATTTGGAGTAAAACCGGTAACCGATGGCGTAGGTGCACAGCGCGGCGGTGAGAATGAATACGGAGTTGATCTGTTCACCACGATGCAGTGCCAGGGTGACATAGGCCCAGGCACCGAGCAGCGCGATGACTATCCAGGCAAAATGCGCGGCGATTTTCTTCATTTGGGCAATGGCGGCGTCGCGGCGAGTTTTAGTCGATGTCAGAGCCGTTTCCTAGAAAAAGATTCGCGGGCGCGCGCTGCGGTTGCAGAAGCGAAGCCAGAACGACAGTTGTTGTCAGCCTGGCGGCCAATTCATCTTTCGCCCACCGAGGATGTGGCAATGCAGATGTGGCACCGCTTCGCCGGCGTCCGGCCCGTTGTTGAAGACCAGCCGATAGCCGCTTTGCTTCAGGCCTGATTTGTCAGCTACTTCGGCTGCCTTGAGCAGAAGGTGACCCAACACCTGGTGGTCCGCAGGTGCTGCTTCAGAGAGGCGAGGAATGGGTTTCTTCGGGATCAGCAGGACATGCGTCGGCGCTTGCGGAGCGATATCATGAAATGCGATGACGAGGTCGTCTTCGTAAACAATCCTGGCGGGAATTTCCCGGGCAATGATTTTTTCAAAAAGGGTCTTGCTCATAATCATTCCGCCGCCGGGCACGGAAGTTATTCCACCACCAGCCCACAGGCTTCACCGGCTGCTTCGCAACTCACCGTTCGCCGGAGGAACTCGACAATCTGATCTCGCAACGTGTCGCACCGCGGACTCCAGCGTTGCGCGCCGGCCAGCCTTTTGACGCAGCCGCGCAAGCCATGAAAACGAACGAGCCTGGGCGACGCCTGGAATTGATCGCGGACGGCACTGCGAAGGAGCGGAAAGAAACCCAGCTCGCAAGCATAACCGGCATCATGCGCCAGCAACCGCAGGTCTTTTGTGGTCTTGCCGACGGAAGTTGTCGTGAGCCGGCCACCGGTGAGCTTAAGGCCCAGGCCATTTAACACGCTCTCAAAAGCCGAAGCGAACTCTGCCACCGAAACGGTCTTACGCCCCAGATCATTTTTGAAGTAATGGAACACCGATGCCGCAGCGTGCTCGACAAACTCCTGTTCCAGCTGCCCGCCCGAGCCATTGGAGATTTCAACGGAAATCATCTCCGCAGAGAAGGGGACCGTTTCGCCCGAGGGCAGTTCAAAAAGGAGGCAGTCCGAGGCCAGCAGGATCATTGTTTCGCCTCCAGTTTCTTGACCTCTTGCACGAAGTCCGTGGCTTCTTGAAAGCGGCGGTACACACTCGCAAAGCGGACATACGCCACTTCATCAATCTCCCGCAGCCCATCCATCACTTGCTTGCCAATAAACTCGGCCGGCACTTCATCCTCAAATTTGGTGCTCACGGTATCTGCGATGCGCTGGACGAGATCCTCGATGGCTTTCGGGCTCACGGGTCGCTTTTGACAGGCCTTGCGAATTCCCGAAAGCAACTTGTCTTTGGAAAACTCCTCGCGCCGCCCGTCGCGTTTCAAAATCATCAGACCCGTGCGCTCGACTTCCTCATAAGTGGTGAAGCGATGCCCGCAAGCGATGCATTCACGACGACGACGAATTGTTGCGCCTTCGCGCGAAGCGCGAGAATCAACAACCTTGTCATCCTGACAGCCACACTTTGGGCAACGCATAGAAACCACTGCTAATGGTGGTAGCGTTTTTTTAGCACGCTAAGTATTGCGGCGTCAAGACGTTGGGTGCTAATAAACGCAAAACTTGCTCTACCGGGCTGGAATCAATCCTGCGGGGCGCAAGATTCAGACTATCGTGCACACGAATGCGGACCTGGAAACTGACCGCTTGACATATGTAACTTCAATTGTTACTTAACTCTCAGATATGAGAACAAGTTGCCGGTTCGCCATGGCGGTACATGTGCTGGCCGTCCTCGCTTACAAGGAGGGCGACCGAGTCACCTCCGCCTTTCTGGCCGGCAGCGTTAATACGAATCCCGTCATTGTGCGGCGACTCTTGTTAGCTCTGCAGGAGGCGCGCTTGATTGAAACGGGCAAAGGTGCGGGTTCCGGATCACGGCTGAGCCGTTCCCCCGGACGCATCAACTTGGCCGAGATCTACAGGGCGGTTGAAGATTGTGAACCCTTCGCGAAACCTTCGCGAAAGCCGAACGCAGCGTGCCCGGTGGGGAATTGTATTCAGCAAGAGTTGGAAAAAATCTTTGCCTCCGCGCAGAAGGCGATGGAGAAGGATTTGGAGAAGACGACCCTGGCCGGCCTGATTAACCAGGTTAAGGCATCGGCAATGTGCCGGACGTGTTAATCTTTTTTTTGAACGTAAATGTAATCTGAAATGTTACATAGAAATTAAATGACGATATGAACCAGAAAGCTGATGGGAACGGATTGGGGCAAATGAACCTTGGGGGAATTTGCCAGCGGGCTTGTCGTAAGGTGTTGAAGCAAATTGCTTGCGCGCGCGCGGCCGTTTTCGCTGAGTGGGCAGATGCTCTTAAAACACAACGGCATGCGCTGCGATTGGCCTTGAACGAGGCCGAGGCCCTGTCGTGGGAAACCATGTACCCGCACCTCGTTTTCCCGGTGCTGGCTACGGAGAAGGTCCAAGCCGTAGCCGCGTGGAATAGACGACAGCAGCGACTTTGGTGGAATACCCCAACTGAAAACCGGTGAAAGGCAATGACCTTTACCTCGACAGATAGTGTTTATGAAATCGACCATTGAAATTAACGAAACGAACTTCGAAAGCGAAGTGCTGGACTCGCCGCAACCGGTCCTGGTGGACTTCTGGGCTGAGTGGTGTGGACCGTGCAAAATGCTGGCGCCGTTGCTGGACGAGATTGCTGTTGAACAAAAAGGGCGCGCAAAGGTGGTGAAGGTCAACGTCGATCACAATCCTGCGTTGGCGGCACGCTATGGGATCCAGTCCATTCCCACGTTGCTCTATTTCGCCCGTGGACAGGTGCGGGATCACAACATCGGCCTCGCCGGCAAGAAGGCCATTACGAGCAAGCTGGAATCGCTTGCTTTGGCCAGTTGAAGCAAGCGAATAGCAATTCTGAACCGAACATTTCAAGAAGACGTTTGGAGAAACAAACAACCCGAACAACAATGAAAGCTTTATTCAAAACAGGACGCAACTCACGGCCCGCACGGCTGGTTTCACGGCGGGCCCGCTTGACCTCGGCCGCAGTGCCCAGCCCGCGCCGACGCAAGGCGCCGGAACCGGTGGCCGAATTCCAGATTCCGGTGGACGCTGCGGCAGCTCCAGAAGATGCCTATCGTCCTGATGCGCTGCACCTCTACTTGCGCGAGATCGGGCGCGTGAAGTTGCTGACTCCGCAAGAAGAGATTGCCCTGGCCAGGCGAATTAAACGGGGCGACAAAGCCGCACGCGAGCACATGATCAAAGCCAACCTGCGCCTCGTGGTGAAGATCGCGCGGGAGTATGAAGGTCTGGGCGTGCCGCTGCTCGATCTGATCAACGAAGGCAATCTTGGTTTGATGAAGGGAGTGGAGAAGTTCGATCCGAACAAGGGAGCAAAGTTATCGACTTACGCCGCGTGGTGGATCAAACAAAACATTCGTCTTGCCCTGGCGAATCAGTCCAAAACCATTCGCCTTCCGGTGCATGTGGTGGACCGCCTGGCTCATTTGCGCAAAGCGGAAGTGAAATTGCGCGAGACCTTGGGCCACGAGCCGAGTGAAGAGGAACTGGCCGAGGAATTGAACCTCGATGCCCGGCGGGTGAAGCGCTATCGTCAGGCCTCGTTGGCTCCGGTGTCATTGGATGCGCCGATTGGCGATGATGACTCGAACAAAGTCGCTGAGGTTGTCGCCGACCCCAACGCGTCTCAGCCGTTTGACCGGTTGGCGCGGGAAACCGATACCGAATTGGTCCGCGAAGTTTTGGGCACGCTGACTCCGCGCGAAGGGGCGATTCTGTCGCTGCGATTCGGTCTGGAGGATGGCACGCAACGATCGCTGGAGGAAGTGGGAGAGCATTTCGACCTCACTCGCGAGCGCATTCGGCAGATTCAGGAATTGGCGCTGAAGAAACTGCGTGCCCGGATGGAAGCCCGCGATCGCCCAACGGAGAAAGACCCGGGCACGTTGGCAGTCGCGGCCTGAATTCCGTTAAAGAAATTGCGCACTTAATGCCCACTTCCCCGGAAATGGCAGAACTCGAGTAAACCAACATCGAACTGCTTCATCGCCGGGCGGAACTTCACAAGGCTGTTCGAATCGTCGCCCGGCAACGACGCCGACAAACTCTCCGCGCCTTCCAACGGCTTCATCGCGCCGATGAATTTGTCGGCGCCGGCATGGGTCTGGCTGATATCGGCCCGTCATCAACGAACCGCCGCTGTGAAAAGTGGCAGTCCGCTTTCTCGCGCAACGAAGACAGAAAACGAGAAGCCAATCAGTCAGCCAGTTTCGCGAAGGAGAGTTCGACTTCGATACTACAACGCATCTTTCGCTCATAACGTCTCTTAACAACGAAGCATGGTACATCCACGTCACTTATCGTCTGTTGCCTGACCCTATTATACTCCGGGCGCGTGATGCCGAGCAAAATGAATGTTTCTGCAGTCAGATCTGTTTTTGCAACTTCTGTCAAACGCTGGAGAAACCATCGGGGTTTGACCCAGGAGGAACTGGCCGAGCGTGCCGACCTGCATCGCACGTACATTTCCGATGTCGAACGCGGCGCGCGCAATCTCTCGCTCGAGAGTATCGACAAACTCGCACGAGCCCTGGAGATTTCGCTGCCGATGCTGTTCTCACCTGATGAAACCCCCGGCCCGCCCGTCAACCATTCGAGCGCTTCGGCCTCGGAACCGGTCGACATCATCCTGGTCGAAAATGATTCCAATCATGCGAACCAGATATTGGAAACCTTCAGCAAAGCTCGGGTGGCGAATCCAGTTCGAGTCATCTCCGAGGGTGCCGAGGCGCTGGACTTCTTCTTGAGTCGCGGCGCCGCGGCGGACGGGGCCAAAGAGCCTTTGAATCAAATCGTCTTGTTGAGTCTGGATCTCCCGAAAGTGAGTGGCCTGGAGGTGCTGCGGCAACTCAAGATGGACAAACGCACCGGCAATATCCCCATCGTGATCCTTGCTGCTTCGGAAAAGCACCGGGACATCAATGAATGTAAGAGGCTGGGTGTAGCGGCGGTTATTACCAGACCCATCAGCTTTCCTTGCTTGAGCAAAGTTACCCCCGCGCTCAATTTAGCGTGGGTGCTGATCAGGTCGTCGTCCGTTTCTAACATCCTTGCGACGACGTGAGGGTTGCGGGATTGCACCTGCACTCAGCTTGGATCTTTAACTTCGGGCAATTCAAGCCAGCCCAATTGACTGCCTGCCCGCAGATACAACAAAAGCCGCCTTATCCCGGTTGATGTAAAGGGTTGTGAAGCGCGGTATCTACGCTGTGCGGTTAAATGCACAGTTTACAGCGTCAGTTGATAGGCTAAAAGAGACGCATCCGCATGAAGCCATCCAGCCCTGGTATCGGTTTGATCGCGCTTGCAGCTCTGCTCACATCCGCCGTCGGCGGCCCGATCATTTTTACAGTAGACACCTTCATCACGCCGTTCGACGCCACCTTCGAGGGACAGGACATCGTTGTCAGCAACGCAGTGTTGACCGTGGACGGTTCGCACAGTTTCGCCAGTTTACGCCTGGAACACGGCGCGGTGTTGACTCACACGGCGAGTTCCAATGGCGGGCTCTCGGTCGTGATGCAAGCGACCAATGAACCGTTATTGCTCGCGAGCACGAACGCGTCGGCTCTCGTGAATTCAAACGTCAACGCATTGTCGATCGTGGTGCGCCAGCAAGATGGTCCCTTGGTTTATACCAACGACGTGGATTACTTCGTGTCGACCATAGGTACTCTCACCTCGTTGCAACGCACGGAGTTCTCGGCCATCCCCGACGGAGCAACCGTGTGGGTCAGTTATGAGCATGCGCACACCCATGAAACCGGATTAAAACTCAGTATCGCGGGTGACCTCGAGGTGGAATCGAGCGCGAGCATAAACGGAAGCGGACGTGGTTACGCTGCCGGCCTTGGAACTGGACTGGGTGCTTCCATCGGTTTTCCGCTCAGCGGCGGTGGCGGCGGGCATGGGGGCTTTGGAGGAGTGAGTTCGACCAACGCTGCGGGGGGTTCGCCGTCGGGGTCGCCTTTCGCCCCGGGTCGTTTGGGGGGATGTGGCGGCGGCGGAGTCGGCGGATTGGGTGCGGCTGGCGGTGGTCGGGTACTTCTGATGGTGGGCAGCAATGTGGTGTTAAACGGAACGCTCACGGTCAATGGGTGGAATGCTACCAACAGTCGCGCGGGCGGCGGAGCCGGTGGCAGCATCTGGCTGACGGCGCAAACCCTTTCTGGTTTCGGAACCATCAGTGCGAATGGCGGAAACGGCGAACCGCTTCACGGTGGCGGCGGTGGTGGTGGCCGCATCGCCATTGAAACCAAAACCAATCTCTTTGCTGGAATCCTTGACGCAGTGGGCGGGAATGGCTGGCAGCGAGGAGGTGCCGGCACTGTTTTCCTGAGAACCAATGGAATGATCGGGCAGCTAGTGGTGGACAACGGCGGCATTGCTGGCGCGTCGACATTGGTTCAATTAACCAATGTCGCCGATGTGACTTTACAGGGGCGCGCCGAGGCGGTCGTTTCCGGCGCCCAGACGATGCGTAATCTCATCGTGCGTTCCAACTCTTCG
>DASUGI010000298.1:0-2423 GCA_036274115.1 Verrucomicrobiia bacterium | reverse complement strand
CGCCGCCAACGAATACGACGATCCGGCAGTGGTGAGTGTTTACACCACATGCCAGCCCGAACACGGCGTCGGCGACAACATGGCGATGCAACAAAGCAAACTCGCCGTGGACACGCGCACGTTCCCGGTGCTCATCTACGATCCGCGCAAAGGCGACAAGATCGCGCAACGCCTCAGCCTCCAGGGCAATCCCGCTGAGTAACAGGATTTCTACATCGAACCGAAGACGAACGAAGTCTATGACTTCATCCGCTTCGCGCGCACGGAAGGCCGCTTCGCCAAACACTTCGACAAAGACGGCAACCCGAGCGAGACGCTGCTCAAAGCCAAACAGGAGCGCCTCGAAAACTGGCGCACCTTGCAGGAGTTGGCGGGGATTATTTGAGGGCGGTAGCAGCCGACGTGAGGAGGCTCGAATTTGAAGGGCGAGCAACTCCTCAGAAGAACTTGGCGACAATTTCGCGGGGCGTGGCAATGACCGGCATTTCCACGTCGAACGCTTTCAATTCCAACGAAGCCCGCTGAAAGTCCAATCCGCGCAAATGCGCGTCACCGCTCAAAAGAATTGCGCAGTTGAGCAACGCCGCTTCCGCCAGAATGAGTCCGTCGTTGTATTCTTCGGCAGGCAACAGCCCGGCTTCCTGAAGTTTGTCGGCGATGCGCTCGACAATTCCGTGACCAACCGGCACGAGGTTCACCAGTTCCAAACCCCAACCGGCAAGGCCGTGCAACGCACGCTTGGCTTGCTCGCGATCCGCAGCGGCTTCGCTTCCGTCCGCGAGGAAAACCAGTTCTTGAAAAACTGTCGGTGTGATCAAAATGCGGCCTGGCTTGAGCCGGCGGCGGACGACATCCAGCGCATCAAGGGCGTGTTCCTTGTCGTCAGCAAGGTCGAGAGGAACGTTTGTGTCAACTGCGATGAGCGGACTCCGTGGCCGGGGCGTTGCCATAGATGATTTGCAGTCCGCGCGCCATCAACTTCTGGCGTTCAACATCGGAAAGCCGGCTCATCCGTGGACGATACTTCTCCACCAGCTTTGTCCCGGAGGATTTCCGTTGCGATTCGGATACTGCCGACTTCTTCGTTTTCACGGGCCAAATATGACAGTGCTTGATCCGGGCGTCAATCGCTCCGTCCAGACCGCGCTGATGCGGCAAGGAATGTCAAGCAATCAGCAAATTTGGAGATGCCCAAGCCGTGTCTTGGATGGATGATCAATAGCGTTATGAAGAAACGGCTCGTCTGGTGGCACTTGTTGCGTTTGCTGTTTGTTGTCAAGGGCAAGGAACAATCCAAGTCGGGTTTGACCTTTCACCGTTCATCTCACCTGGAACGGCCAGAATCGTACAGCAGTACAACGAGTATGGAATGTCATTTACACCAATTGACCCTGATGCGCCATTTGCTGGATTCGTCCGCCGTAAAGGAGGCGGTACACCGCCTCCAGATTGGCCGGACAACGGCACCGCTTACCTGCAGGCTGGTTTGACTGAGAGCCTCAAGTTCAGCTTCGTCAACGATTCTCTTTTTTGGAGTTTCCTCTGTGGATTTGGCTAGCTGGAATGGCGAGAATCCGGATTTCGCCGTGCGGTTTGTCGGCTATCGTCAGGACGGAAGTGTGGTAACCGCAGAATTTTTCGGGGACCGGCAATGAATTTAGAACGTTCTATTTTGGTCCGGCGTTTACCGGATTAAGCCGCGTGGAGCTTACTACGATCGGTTGGTCGCTCGACAATCTGGTGGTTTCCATTCCCGAACCGAGCACTGGCGCGTTGATGATTCTTGGGCCGCGCTCCTCGGCCTGCCGTTCTTCAAGAGAAGGCAGGGGGCACCATGACATCGGCACCTGTGATTGCAGTAAAGCCAGGCGCAAGACCGATTCTTGTCTCTTGTTTCCGACTCGACTGCATTGCCCACGTCCGTTGTCCGCATGACGCCCGCCTGCACGCTGGACGCACGAACCAGCTTTTGATCGAACGTCGTGGCACGTTCGATTGGAAGTTTTGCAGGAGCGGAAAGATTTTATCCCAAAAGCAAAACCGCGTTGACCCAGCGGCATGAACATCAAGGTGCTCGTGCTCGCCCAGTGAGATAATTCACTGTCGGTTTGCGCGCAGGGTGAGCGGTCCATCTCATGGGCGAAACACGCAGGTTTATTCCAACACCGGCGGACAATCATCCACCGCCACGTTCATGGGCCAGAACACCAAGTTCACCGTCCACGGCAAGGCCATCCTCGGCAAGATCGAGCGCCGCAAGGAACTCGCGCAAATTTGCATGGTGCACCCGAACACGTTCGTGGCGCAGACCGGTTTGTGTCACCCTCTCCCCCTCCCGTCCTCCTCCTCACCCATTTTGAACTGCGTTGGTGAGGGGGGTGGAGGGGGAGAGGGTCAACTGGTGCAGCGATGAGCAATCACTT
>DASUGI010000297.1:0-41917 GCA_036274115.1 Verrucomicrobiia bacterium | reverse complement strand
AATGCGTGAGGTTTCTTCCGCCGGGCTGGAAGCCCGGCTCTACGGCAGGCAGGATGCCCGCCGCTACCGGGGCTTTGGTGGAAGTTCTCGCGCTGCGAGAACTCCGCCCGCGTTCAGCGGGCGGAACACAGGTAACAACTGGCAAGGCGTTGCGCTGCTGCACGTGAGCAGTGCCACCATCTGGCCGCCTTCCGGTTAAGTCGTAGCATTGCCGAAGTAACTTCTTACTCGACAGCAATTTCGCTCGGGCCTACGGTCGTTTCGTGCAGGCTGAAACTCTACCGCTCAGCAATTAGTAATTGCTAGCCCACATCGAACATGTCGAAACGAGATCCTCAATCTATTTGTCAGGCGTTGTCTGAGTTGAAGAATTTCTTCATTTATTTCGGGCATAGTGAGCGTACGCGCATCCAGCCTCTGGACGGCTACATTCAGCGTTTTCAATCGGAACGACCGAGTGCAGCCCTAGTGTCTGAGCTAGAGGCATTCACAGGTGAGCTGCGGGTTCAGGCCGAGGACCAGATTCGTGGGCGACGATTTTTGCCAGGTCCGCACAACACCGAACAGCAGACCAAAGCAGAGCTTCAGCGGGTATTTGTAATGCTTAGAGATGCCATTGATCCGCCAGAACCAGAATGGCCACGAATGGATATCTCTGGATTTGCCGGGAGCGAGTTTTTGAAGGGCAAGGACACGGCCTATCTGGGGAGTCCTGCGGAAATGCGACCGATTGTTGAGCGTAGCATCGTTCTTCTACGCAGGCATAGCGAGGCAATTGGAAGGGGAGACTATGAGTCGGCGTATCAAAATTTTGGTGTAGACTTGAGGGCATGGATGAGCCTCAAGAAATTTGAGTCGGCGCATGCCGACGCCACTCGCAGGTACGGCGGTCCGCCAAGAGAGTTCGCGATACATGGCTTTGCTTTTGTATTAGCCGATAATCAGGCGCGAAAGAAGAGCACGAATGCGGAAGGTTGGCCAAAGACGACTCCAAAAGAGAACCGGCGAGCACAAGTCACCGGTTTTTGGATTCGAGATGCACAGCGGCATGGTTGCCACGGTAGCTTTTGGATTACGGAGGAAGACGGTGAATATCGGATTGCGAAGTTCAACTTTTGGGCGATGTAAGAGCTAACCTCAGGATGGGGCGCAACCGCTGACCAGTGCGCCCGGCTCGACCATCGTTCGACAAACAGAACCAACTATGAATCTTCAATTGGAAAACAAAACGGCACTGGTCACGGGCTCGACCAAGGGAATTGGTTTTGCCATCGCGCGTGCGCTGGCGGCCGAAGGCGTAAACGTCATTGTGAATGGGCGCAGTGCGGAGTCAGCCAAAGCGGCGGCGCAAAAGATCGGCAATCGCGCCTGCGGCATCGCAGCGGATGTTTCAACGGCGGCGGGTTGCGCGGAATTGGTGAAGCAGTTGCCGAAGGTGGACATTCTCGTGAACAACGCCGGCATCTTTGAACCCAAGCCGTTCGCGGAAATTCCCGATGCCGACTGGGAGCGATTCTATCAGGTGAACGTGATGTCTGGCGTGCGACTAACCCGCGCCTACCTGCCGGGAATGCTGGAGCGGAATTGGGGTCGTGTGATTTTCATCTCGTCGGAAAGCGGCATTCAGATCCCCGAGGAGATGATCCACTACGGTATGACCAAGGCGGCGGAACTCGCCCTCGTGAACGGCATTGCTCAACTCACCCGGCGCACGGGAGTGACCGTGAATGCAGTGCTGCCCGGCCCAACGGCTTCTGAAGGCGTAACCGATTTCGTCAACACACTCGCGGCGGGAGCAAAGCAGTCAGCCGAGGAATTTGAGAAAGAGTTCTTCCGCAATGTTCGGCCAACGTCGCTGTTGCAACGCTTCGCCACCGTGGATGAAGTGGCGAACATGGTCGCATACCTTTGCTCGCCGTTGGCGAGTGCCACGAATGGCGCAGCCGTCCGCGTGGATGGCGGCGTGTTGCGGGCAACGACTTGAGCCAACAATTCAGCGCAGGTTCAGCATCACTCAGAACGTCAAGTTACCGAGGCCACTCATGCTCGACAGCAATTTGACTCAAGCCTACGGTCGGTTTGTGCTGCAATAGTAAATCAACGCGGCTTGCCCGTGAAAGCGGGGTCAGTATTGCGTGCCACTGATAAATCCGCTGCCGCCGCTGCGCATCCACAGCAGGATGAGAACGCCGTAGAAGTCGCCGGGCGTTCGCACATTGTGAAAGACCTGATTTTGCAAGTTCACATTCCGGATCCGGTTGTTGCGAGGCTCCTTCAAATCAATCAGTTGGATTTTACCGAGCGAGAGATTGAGAACGTCGACGCCCTTGAACTCCACATCACCGGCCAGCCGGGTGGGCTTGGCGGCCTCTGGCGTATTCAAGGCAGCAATGTTGGTAGTGCCATTGGGATTCCGGACCACCGTGAGTTCTTCCAGGTTCAGGCGGAGGAGAGTAATTTTCAGCTTACGTTTTGCGAGCGCGTCCCGGTCGAACTCGAGATGCAGTTCACGAACGTCAAGAAAAGGAGTGCCGCCAAACTCAGCGGTGTTATGCAGCGTCAAGTTCTCGATGGTGACGACAGGGGACAGCAGCCCCAGCGACAGCCGGCCGATTTTGGCGTCCATGCCCGTCTGGGCGCGGATCTGTTGTTCGACCGCAGCCTTGAGAATGGCATCCTTGGAAAGCAGGAGGCCGACGACAGCGGCCACCGCGACCAGTGCCAGAATGAACAGCCATTTAAACAGGCGTTTCATGAAACAGGAGTATGGGCGGGCCGCGCCCTTCCCTCAACCTCGAATCTAACATTGTCGCCTGGCGGATTTGTGCTCAAGGGCGCACATCTTCCGGGCGCACTTCGAGACATTCGTCCTGATCTTCCCAGATCACGGCCGGGTAATGTTCCAATAACCTGGGCGACAGTTCACAGCCGGCCTGGGCCAGCAGGCGTTCGGCCTGTTGCGCCGCGTTTTCGTAGGCCCGGTCGTAATTGCCGGCGCCTTTGCGCTGTCGATCATCCCAGTGGGCCACGGCATGAATGGGCTCGTATTGCGCCGCCCAGGCCGTGAGGCTTGCGGCAATCTCCGACGGGATGTCCTCAAAGGGCACGAGCGTTTCGCTGCAGTGCTGGCAAATCAGGCCGGATTCGCGCACGTCGCGCGTCAACAACGGGAGCGTTGGGGCCCGACAGCAGGATGACTCCGCATAGGCGGCCGGGGGCGTGGCGAGTCGTTTGTGCCAGATCTGACGTTCGTGACCCAACTGGGCGGCCAGGCGGTAAGCGCCAATCAGCGGGTGGGAGAGCCGCCAGCATTTCCCTTCCAACTGGCCCAGGGTCTGCGCCAGCCACCGGGCCAGCGTCAAATCGTCCTGGTCCCGAAAGACCAGACTATACTCTTTCCAGAGCTGATCGAGTGGAGCGTCGGAATCGAAAGCCATTGAAGCGGAGGATGCGCCGCCAACTGCCTTTTGTCGAGCCGCTCTGAATGCGCGGGTGGGATTGGAATTGCCGCGCGGAATCAAATCCTCCTCGTCGTCCTCGAATTACTCTTGAAAGAAGCGAGGACGACGACGAGGAGGAGAACGAGACGAAGCCTGAACGCCAGTTTCAATGGCGCTCTGAATGCGCATGACTGGAAGTGCCGCTCGGTTTTGTGTTCCAGCAGAAGCGGAGGTGCTTGAGCCAGTTCCCGTCGCACCGCTCCGAAGCTTCCGGTTGAGGAAAAGCGCACTTGCGATAAAATGGGTGAGGGAATTCCTCGAAAAGCTCGAAAGTTGTCCTGAGCAACCCAGTCCGTTCGTCGTAATTGTGTAGCACAACCATGTGAAACCTATGACCGATACTGCAACAACGACAGATACGCAGCAGCACGGAACCAAATCCAAAATGGCCATCGTTACTGCCATCGTGCGGATCCTATTGGGTTTGATGTTCTTGTTTTTTGGCGTGGTGGGTCTTTTCAACCTGATGAAGCCGCCCGCGGAGACCCCGCAGGACATCCTCGCCGTCCTGCAAGCCCTCACCAATGCCGGCTACATGAAGGTCGTAGCGGGCGCGGAGGTGATCATCGGCGCGTTGCTCTTAATCAATCGTTTTGTGCCGCTGGCGCTGGCGCTGCTCGCGCCAATCGTTGTGGGCATCATCACGTTTCACGTCGCCATGCAGCCGGAAACCATCGTCCCGGGTCTCGTGGTTCTGGTGTTGCAACTCTATTTGGTGTGGGCCTATCGCGGCGCGTTCCGGCCCATGTTGCGAGCCAGGGTCGTCCCCGGCCCCTAAACAAGAATAAGCATGCAAAAGATCACTCCCTTCCTTTGGTTCGACAACAACGCCGAAGCGGCGGCGAAGTTCTACACCTCGATCTTCAAGAAGTCCAAAATCGGCACGATTGCGCGTTACGATAAGTCAGGTGAAAAGGTGTCGGGCCAACCGGCCGGCTCGGTCATGACGGTGGAATTTCAAATCGAAGGCCAGGATTTCATCGCGCTCAACGGCGGACCGATGTTCAAGTTCAACGAATCCATTTCCTTTGTCGTGAACTGCAAGACGCAGAAGGAAGTCGATTACTATTGGAAAAAGCTCACGGCGGACGGAGGCAAGGAAGTGCAATGCGGCTGGTTGAAGGATAAATTCGGTGTGTCGTGGCAAGTCGTGCCGGTGGCACTGAACAAATTGATGAGCAGCAAAGACGCGGCCAAAGCGCAGCGGGTGACGCAAGCCATGCTCAAGATGGTGAAGCTGGACATCAACAAGCTGAAAGCCGCGGCGGCGGGGAGATGAGGCAGATGCCACCCTGATGGTCAGAACAACCGGACTGCACGCGCAACATGGGGTCGCAAAAGTTCTACAAATAGGTCAGGCCTTTATAGTAGTTGTTGGTAGGCGATGGTCTATTATTCCGCCAACGTTATGAAAAAACTGGCTATTGGTTTGGCGATTCTAGTGGGGCTTGGAATTCTCCTGCTACTGATCGCGGGCGGCAGTTACAACCGTCTCGTCAAGCTCTCGCAAGGCGTGGATGCCGCGTGGGCGCAGGTGCAAAATGTGTATCAACGCCGGGCGGACCTGATTCCCAATCTGGTCTCAACCGTGTCGGGCGCCGCCAACTTTGAAAAATCCACTATCACGGAAGTTACTGAAGCCCGCGCTTCCGTCGGCCAGGTAAAGCTCGATGCCAGTTCGGCGCCAACTGATGCCGCGGCGCTGGCCGAGTTTGATCGCGCGCAAACGCAGCTTGGCTCAGCGTTGTCGCGCCTGCTTGTGGTTGCGGAGCGTTACCCCGAGTTGAAAGCCACCGCCAGCTTCCGTGACTTGCAGGCCCAACTCGAAGGCACGGAAAATCGCATCAGTGTCGAGCGACGTGACTTCAATCTCGCGGTGCAGTCCTACAATACCGCGATCAAATCGTTTCCGGCGGTCTTGTATGCCAGCATGTTCGGCTTCAGCCCGAAGCCGTATTTCAGCGCCACTCCCGGAGCGGAGACACCGCCCAGGGTCGAATTCAATTTCGGCAAGCCGACGACGAACTAACCGTAAGGTTGCCTTTCGTTCGCAGAGGTTCATCTTGAATACCATTTTGCCAGCCGCCCGCCTCCGCAGCAGGGTTTTTCGCGCTGCCAGGATTACGCTCGTCACCATTTTCTTCACGCTTCCGCTGTTCGCGGCGGAGGTCATCCCCCCGGCGCCGACAAAGTATTTCAACGACTACGCCAACGTAGTTGAGGCAGGCACGGCGAATCATCTCAACCAGGCGCTGGAGAATTTTGAAAAGGAAAGTTCCAGCCAGATCGTTGTGGCCGTGTTTCCCAGGATGCAATCGGATTCGTCGATTGAAGATTACACCGTGCGCGTGGCCCGGGCTTGGAAGGCGGGACAAAAGGACGTCAACAATGGCGTGGTTCTATTCGTCTTCATTCAAGACCGCAAAATGTATATCCAGGTGGGTTACGGTTTGGAGGGCAAACTCCCGGATGCGTTGTGCAAACGAATCATCGAGGATGAAATCAAGCCGCACTTCAAAGCAGGCAACTACACCGCCGGGCTTACAGCCGGAGTTCAGTCGCTCATTGAAGCCACGCGTGGTGAATACAAAGGTACCGGGCGCACGGTCGCCCAAGGCCGAGGCGGGAACGGTTCGCCGCTTTTCGGCGTTCCGCTCATCGTACTCTTTATCATCATCGTGCTGTTACTCTCTCGCGGCAGCCGTCGTTCCCGGTGGGGCGGGGGCGGTTGGATCATTGGCGGAGGGGGCGGAGGTTGGTCCAGCGGTGGCGGTGGGTGGTCCGGAGGTGGATTCTCTGGCGGCGGGGGCAGCTTTGGTGGCGGTGGAGCAGGAGGTAGCTGGTAATGAACGCACCTGAATTTGTTCAACAATTGCGCGAGGACGAAATCGCCGCCGCCATTCGCGCGGCGGAACAAAAGACCTCGGGCGAGCTGCGCGTCTTCATCAGCCGACAGACGCAGGTGGCTGATCCGGTGGCGGCGGCGCACCAGGAATTCAACCGGCTGGGCATGGCCGACACGCGCGAACGCAATGGTGTGCTGATCTATCTCGCGCCGTGCCCGCGGAAATTCGCCGTCATCGGCGACACCGGCATTCACGAGCGTTGCGGCGCGAGCTTCTGGCAACACCTGGCCGAAAGCATGAGCGCGCGATTTCAAGCGGGCCAATTCACCGAAGGCATCGTGGAAGGGATCAATCGCGCCGGCGAACTCCTTGCGATTCACTTCCCACGCCGTCCTGACGACACCGACGAACTCCCGAATCGAGTCGAACGAGATTGAGAGAACGCAAGTCCGCGCCTTCTGCACCTCGCTCGAGGAGAGCCAAGGCGGGCCGGCGAGCGCCACGCAACCCTCAACCCTCAACCCGGGCGACGAAGCTGGTTACTGTCTCGTGTATGTGATCTCCATGGTCTTCGCGTTGCCCTGCGTGCCGTCGAACATCTCGAACACGTGTTTGTTGGGATCGATGACCCGCAGCACCGTTTTCATCGGTACTTCCTTGCGGCCCGTGGCGGCGCAACTGGCTTTACCTTCCAGTGTGATCGTCTTGTAATTGCCGTCGCCCTTGCCTTCACTAACGAACATGGACGTCTGCGAATCACTCACCCACACGCTGTTAAAGGTCTGCTTCGTGTTGTCGTAGCCCAACAGGGTTCGACCTCTGAACGGCTTGCCCATCATCTGCCCGTGAAAATCCTCCTCGAGAAAACGATTGTTTAACGTCCAGCGGGCTTGCGCCGCGCCTTCCGTCACTTCCGGTGGCGAACCCGGCTGCATCCAACACTTCACTTCCGCCTTCCAATCGCCCACCAGATCGTTCAACGCCTGGTGCGCCGGTCCGGGTCGACCGGCCGCCGCCACCTTTTTCATGATCTCCTGTTGCTTCGGATGGGCTGCCACGGGCTTGCTTGCGGACGGACGATTCGTCGTCGTAGCGGCTGCTTTTTCATATACGTCAGTTTTCATAGCACTAATTCAGTTTCCTTTCAGTTGATGGATTTGCCTCGAGCCCGAGCATCCGGACAACCTTCGTCGGACTGAACCCGTGGCAGTTTAACGAGGGCCGAACGGCCCTGAGGCAACCTCAGCGAAAGTCGCGAGGTGTCAAAGAAAAGCTCGTAGGGTGTGCGCCTACCCACGGTAATGACATGCTTCGACCAAGCATCTTAATCTTACTCTTTCTACTCCCCAGCCGTTTGATGCTCCGAGCGAATCACGATGAAGATCAAGATAAGAACGGTCAACACAACCGCCGTAACGAACCGCCCGCCCCTTTGTCCAATCCTCATCAATCGCAAATTACAACCCGCCTTTACGCTGCTCGAACTGTTGATGGTCATCGCCATCATCGCCATTCTCGCAGCACTGTTTCTTCCGGCCGTCAGTCACGCCCGCAATCAAGGCCGACGCACCGTTTGCCTCAACAACCTCAAACAAATCAACCTCGCCGTGCGCCTGTATGCCGACGACCACAATGGGGCTCTGCCGACTGATGTTCTCGATAGCGCCACAATCCCGGCCACGCCATCTATCTGGGTCACCTACCAGACCCGGATTCGAAGCTACGTCGGCCTGAATAACCCGCCCGCGCCGCAGGACACCCTGTTCGCCTGCCCATCCGACACTTTTTACTACGAATACCAGGAGTATCGGCGACAAAGTCTGCATTTGGAAGCGCGCCATAACTATTCGAGCTACGCTTTCAACGCGGGCAACATTCCGCCCGGCGACCCGCCCGTGCATCCGTGGCCGGGAATTGCCGGACGCAAACTGAATTCGATTCAGGAGCCGCTGAAAACCGTTCTCGTGTTGGAATTCCCCGCGCTGCTGCCTTATTCATGGCATCAACCCGGTGGAAGGTCCCATTACAACAACGCCCGCAACCTGCTCAGTTTCGCCGACGGCCACGTGCAATACCTCAAAATCTACTGGGACACGAATGCTTCCGCCGGCCATCTGGAAGCATGGCAATACGATCCGCCGTCCGGCTACAACTACAAATGGAGCGGGGACTAATGAATCTTGATGGTCAGCGGCCTGATTGCAGGGAAGCTGGCGGTTGAACGGTGGACGACGAGGTCTTGCTGGAGATCACGACGACAGCAATCGCCAGCAGCATGCAGGCAACGAGGGCGAGGCTCGCGATTCGGATGACCGGACGATTGGTGTCGGATGGTGGCGGCGAAGAGATTGATTTCATAATGGGCAAACCTGGTGTTGTCTTTCACCTGATGGACACCGAGGGAAAAGGGATTTGTATAGCGGACGAGGCTGACCGCAGATTGCGCAGATGAACGCACGCCTGCTCCAGTCTTTCTGCTTTGATTGTAAGAATGGCTGTGTTTCCGGTAATTTCCCGTAAACGATGCCTGATTCAGTTCAACGGACCACCCGCACACCGCCGCAGGTTTTTCCGCCGACGCGCTGGTCCGTTGTGCTGGCGGCGACCCAGCAGCCGGCGGCCGAAGCCGAGGCCGCGTTGGAAGCCATTTGCCGCGCCTATTGGTATCCGCTGTATGCGTTCGTGCGCCGCAGCGGGCAATCGCCCCACGACGCCCAGGACCTCACCCAGGAGTTCTTCCGGCAACTGTTGGAAAAACGCTGGCTCGTGGCGGCAGATCGCGAGAAGGGACGGTTGCGAACTTTTTTGGTCACCGCGCTGAAGCATTTCATGGCCAAGGAATGGCGGCGCGCGTCCGCCCACAAACGCGGCGGCGGCCTGGCCCACGTGCCGATGGATACGGTGTTTGCCGAAAGTCGTTACGCCGCGGAAAGCGCGACCCAACTTCCCGCCGAGGCGATGTACGACCAACAGTGGGCGTTCACGTTGCTTGATCTGACCACGCAACGGTTGGGAGCGGAGTTTGCCGGGGCCGGCAAGGCACGCGAGTTCGCGGTCCTGAAGGGTTGTCTGGTGGCCGCGCATCGGACGATTGATTACGCGTCCGTTGCGGCCGGGCTGGGGGTGAGTGAAGGCGCGGCCCAGGTGGCGGTTCATCGATTGCGAAAACGGTTTCGAGAATTGTATCGGGAAGAGATCGCACAGACCTTGCCGGATCGGGCGGAACTGGATGCGGAGTTGCGCTACCTGGCCGGCATTGTGGCTCAGTCGTGAACGTTACGTTGGTAGCGGTGGTTGCGCTGCGACCGTCTGCCGCGTGCAGCGGCGGAATGCCTGGTAGATTGGCATTGTGACAAATCGGCAACCGAGCACCTCCTCTCCCGGCCCTCTCCTCCGCTCCGCGGGAAGAGAGGGAGTTTGTTTGCGGGGCTGCACGCGCCGCCACTCGTCGCAGCGCGACAAGTTCTACCTGTGAAAAGCGTTTTGTTGTGTAAGCAACCGCCGGCGACCGGTAAGTATTGGGTATGAGCACGGAGTCAACGCCGGTTTGCCCGCAATGTGGCACACCGTTGCCGGCCAACTCGCCTACCGGGTTGTGCCCGCGTTGTCTCATGGCCATGAACATAGCCACCCAAACGGATGTGGCCGATCCGCCAGAAGCGCACGAGACGAGGGGCACGTCGCCCCCGCCCATCCCACCTGCGCCGGAACAAATTGCGAAGTTCTTCCCGCACCTGGAGATCATCGAGCGCCTCGGTCGCGGCGGCATGGGGGTGGTCTACAAAGCGCGCCAGCCCCGGCTCAACCGGCTGGTGGCGTTGAAGATTCTCGCGCCGGAACGCGAGAAAGATCCGGCATTTGCCGGGCGATTCGAGAAAGAGGCGCAGGCATTGGCGCGGTTGAGTCACCCGAACATCGTTACGGTTCACGATTTCGGCCAGGCTGGCGGGATGTATTACCTGCTGATGGAATTTGTGGATGGGGTGACGTTGCGCCAACTGCTGGACGCGGGCCGGGTTTCGCCGCGTGAGGCACTGGCCATCGTGCCGCAAATCTGCGATGCGCTGCAGTTCGCGCACGACCACGGCATCGTTCACCGGGATGTTAAACCAGAAAACATTTTGCTGGACCTGCTGGGACGCGTGAAGGTGGCGGATTTTGGATTGGCGAAGATCGTAGGACAGGCTTCCAGCCTGTCTCAAACTTCCTCCGAAGGTGAAGCTCTAAATAAAATGGACACAGGCGCGACGCCTGTCCTACCCGAAGGCTTGACCGACGCCAACAAGGTCATGGGCACGCCGCAATACATGGCACCCGAACAAGTCTCGCATCCTGCGGAGGTGGATCATCGCGCGGACATTTACGCGTTGGGTGTCGTGTTTTACCAGATGCTCACCGGCAAACTACCGGATAAACAACTCGAGCCGCCATCGAAGAAAGTTCAGATCGATGTACGGTTGGATGAAGTCGTGTTGCGTGCGTTGCAGGAGAAACCGGAGTTGCGTTACCAACAAGCGAGCGTGCTCAAGACACAGGTGGAAACAATTTCCGCCCAAACGCCCAAAACCGAGACGCGAAACGCGAGGCCCGATCTGCCAGCACTTTCACGTTCCCAATCGATTGCTTTGACAATCGTCAGCATTCTGGTGGCGGGGCTGCTGGTATTTGTCGGGTGGGCCGCAAATGCGGGCGGCATCTTTTTCAATGTGATGGCGGTCTTCATCATGGTCATGGTGCCGGTGCGCCTCGTTCTGATCGGCTGGGGCATTTTCAATCGATCGTTGGAGCATCGGCTCTGGAAGAAACCGCTGTCGCCGGAACTGCGTCGCTATTGGTTGCAGGTGGGCAACAACTGGATTTTCTGGCTGCTGGTGGCGCTGACACTGGAGTTGTGTATCGTCCCGGCTCAATTCACTGCGGAGGAATACGCTGCCATTCGTGCGCTCACGCGGGGCGGCATCGCCATCCTCATTCTGCTGGCACTGCTGCCCGGCAAACGGATTTATGTGGCAACGAATCTGGCATTCGCGACCGGTTCCGTCTTCATGGTGACGCAGATGCTGCGCATTTACTCGCCACCACCGAAAACTGAAGGTGTCGTTCTGGCGGCCCCGTTTCGCGGTGAGTGGCTGGTGTTGAACGGAGGGCGCAGTTCGTTGATCAATATTCATTACCGTGTCGCTGGTCAGCGCCACGCCCTCGACATTGAACGGATTGTGAATGGCAAGGAGCGCACGGGAGACCGCAACAAGTGGACTTCCTACCCGTCCTGGGGCGAAACGCTTTATGCCCCAGCTGACGGAACGATCGTCAAAGTAATAAATGACCTCGACGACAATCCGGTTGGTCACATGGACACGGAGAATCGGGTGGGCAATCACGTGGTGATCGACCTGCGCAATGAGCGTTTTGTGCTGATGGCGCATTTGCAGAAGGGCAGCGTGCTGGTGGCTGAGGGCGAAAGCGTCCACGTCGGGCAACCCATTGCCAAATGTGGTAATTCGGGCAACACCACCGGCCCGCATCTGCATTTGCAGGTGCAGAACCAGCCGGACTTGTCCGCAGCGAACTTGAGGACGTATCCGATCCTGTTTCGCGACGTGACTTGTATTCGCTCCGGGCAGACGCGCGCGGACGCCCCCTTCTTCGTGCGGCGCAATGACCGGATCATCAGTGAAGCGAACACAGCAACCTCGACCCATCATGAAGCCAAACCCTGACGCTCAACGCAGCCCATACCATTCGATGCTCATCCGAACAAGCTCACTCTGGTCGCTCTTAAGCCTCCTCTTCCTGTCCGCCTGCGGCGACACACCCACGTCCGCCACCAAGCCTGAACCCATCTCAGCAACAACCGTGGAAGCCTGGTTGGCAGTAATGGATCAGGGCGACTATGCCAAAAGCTGGGAACTGGCCGGCGAGGGTTTTCGCAAACAGGTCACCAAAGTAAATTGGGTGGCCATGTCGCAACAGGTTCGACAGCCGTTGGGCAGTTTGATTTCCCGCAAGGTCAAGAGCACACAACAAACGGATAAGCTCCCAGAGATGTCACGCGGTTCGTATTTCGTTGCCGTGTTCGACACATCGTTCGCTGAATTGGCAGCAGCGACGGAAACGGTGATTTTTGCCAAGGAAAAGAACGACCAATGGAAAGCCGCCGGCTATCTCATTACTCCACGGAACAGTGATGACGCTGTCACCAGCCTGCTCGAGCCAATTCGACAAAAGCACAGCGTTCCGGCCATCGCCGCCGCTGTGGTAACGAGCGACGGCATTCAGTTCGTTGGCGTGGTCGGAGTCCGCAAACGCGGCACGGACATCGCTGCCACACTGGATGACCGTTGGCATCTCGGCTCCGACACCAAAGCCATGACCAGCACGTTGATCGCGAAGCTGGTGGAACGTGGCCAGTTGAAGTGGGACACGACGATGGCTGAGGTATTCCCCGACCTTGCGCCCAAGATGCACGCGGACTTTCAAAAAGTGACGGTGACGCAACTGCTTTCTCATTACGCGGGCCTGCCACCGAATCTTACCTTGAGCAGATACGTCGGCGATGACGTGGTGGCGTTACGCCTGCGAGCGGTGCGAGAAGAACTCGCGAAGAAACCGCAGTCCACGCCAGGCACAAGCTACAAGTACTCGAACCTCGGATACATCATCGTTGGCGCGGTAGTGGAGAAAGTCACGGGCAAAACCTGGGAACAGTTGATGACCAGTGAAATCTTTGAGCCCTTGAAGATGAAGTCCGTCGGCTTTGGCGGCACGGGGACTCCGGGACAAATCGATCAACCCTGGCCGCATACTGCCGATGGCAAGCCCACGGCCCAGAACGGTCCGGCGATGGACAACTTGCCCGTGATGGGCCCGGCGGGCCGCGTGCATTGCACGATTCAGGATTGGGCAAAGTTTATTCAGGATCAACTGCGCGGAGCGAGAGGTGAGGCGGCATTGTTGAAGCCAGAAGCCTATCAGACCTTGCACACGGCTACCTTTGGTGGCGATTACGCGCTGGGCTGGTCGGTCGCCGAACGCAGTTGGGGTGGCGGCAAAGTCCTGAATCATGCCGGTGACAACACGATGAACTTCGCCAACGCCTGGATCGCACCGAAACGGGACTTTGCGATCATTGCGTGTGTCAATCAGAGCGGCAAGGCCGCCTTCACCGTGACGGACGAGGTGATCGTTGCGCTGATGAACCTGATTAACGAGAAGCAGCGGAAGGAGTAGGAACTGGATCGCAGATTCGCAGATCAGTGATTCCGGCGCAGCAAGGTGCAGATTTGATCTTCCACTTACGCCGCCTTTTTGAACACCAGCGTCCTTTCGGTGGCGGCCTGGTCGAGCGCGAGTTTGAACCCGTTTTTGGTCGCACGTTCCTTGAGGTCCTGTTCAACGCCGGCGGGCAAGTCCGGTGACTTCAGTTTCACCGTGATTTCATTCTGTCGGCGGCAACGTTCGTCGAAGTCGTTTTCCCAACCGCCGTAATCGGGGATGAAGTCCGTGTTGGGGCTCAGGTCCGTTTTCATGACGCAACATCCACCGCAGGACCGCCTCAAGGCAATAGGGTGAAACTCGTAGCGAGGACGCTCGCGTTACACTTCAGCTCACTTCTCAGCGAGATGTGGGTTCGCTTCGAGGCGTTCCCAGACAAGTTTATCCAGTTCTTCCCGGGCGGGTTCGTGTCGAATACGCTCGATGATCTCGCCGGCAAAGGCGTGAATCAACATGCGTCGCGCGGTCTCCGGGCCGATGCCGCGGGAGCGCAGATAGAAAATCGATTCCTCGTTCAACTGGCCCACCGTTGCGCCGTGCGTGCATTTTACGTCGTCAGCGTAAATCTCCAATTGCGGCTTGGTGTCAGCACTGGCGTCGTCGGAGAGCAGCAGGTTTTTGTTGGTTTGCTTCGCATCAGTCTTCTGTGCGATGGGCTGCACGAGGATGCGTCCGTGGAACACTCCCTTGGATTTGTCGTCGAGAATCCCGTTGAAATACTCATGACTCGCGCAATGCGGTTGGGCGTGCTCGACGACCATGTGGTGATCAGCAAGCTGCTCGTCGCGCGTCAGGTACAGGCCGTTCAGGATACATTCCAGGCCTTCGCCGGCGAGTTTAGTGCGGATGTTGTTACGCGAGAGCTTCGCACCCAACGCAAACGAATGCACGTTCACGTGACTGGCGCGACCGAACTCGCCGTGAAACCCGGCGATGTGAAATGCATCGGCCGCTTCGTCCTGGAACTTCACAAACTCCAGATCAGCATTGTCACCCGCAACGAGTTCAGTGACGGCATTGGTGAAGTAACCGGCGCTGCCGAGGGAAACATAGCTTTCGAGAATGGTCACCTGGCTGTTGACCTCAGCGATGACCAGGTTGCGCGGGTGGAAGGTGGCGCCGTTTTGTTTCGCGGTGGAGATGTAAACGAATTGAATCGGCTCTTCAACAACCTGGCCGGCGGGAACGTGAACGAAGCCGCCATCGAGGAAGAACGCCTGGTTGAGCGCGGCAAAGCCATTGTCTGCGTTCCTGGCATAACGACCCAGATGCGTTTCGAGCAATGTGCCATCGGCGGCAAGCGCCGCAGCGAGGCTGCCGACCTTAGCACCGCGGCGAAGATTTTTAACAACGGAAAGTTTGGGTGCGAAATGGCCATTCACGAAAACGAGTCGTGAACCAGGCAGTTTGGCAAACGCAAAATCGTTGAGGCGATCGGGGGAGATTTCGTCCACGGGATCAAGCGCCGGCTTGAAGGGGAGTTTCACCACGGGGGCCACGTTGGTGAAGCGCCAGTCTTCGTGATGCAGCGTCGGGAATCCGAGTTCCCCAAAGCGCGCCAGGCCGGCTTTGCGTATCGGCAAGAGCCATTGCGGCTGGCTCGGCTGAGATTCAAACCGGCTGAACTTTTCCAGATACGCGTCCGAGGACGGCGCGAGAGTCTTCGATTTCGTGTCAGTCATGGGGCAATCCGGCTCAAAGCGCCGGACGCACAGTTTTTCATGCAAAGCGGCTCGGCGCAAGTCTGCGAAAGGCCTGGCATTGGTAAGATGACCGCCTCTCAAAGACTTGCCGCCGAATCTACTCTCATCCTCCCGCAATGGCGCCGATTACCAGAAACGGCTCCCGGCCCGTCACGACTTCATCGGGCAGGGCCATATCGGGCGATTCCAGTGACAAATCCTCCTTGCAGGCGAAGAAGCGAATGAAGGGCCGGCGCTTCAACGTGCCGTGATCGCGAATCGTCCCGCGCAGCACGGGATACGCCGCCTCCAACGCGTCCAACACCGCTCGAATCGTAACCGGTCCCGCAACCTCGATTGTCACCTCGCTGCCCGAAATGCGGGCGAGGTTGCGCAGGTGAAATGGCAGGGCCACGCGGATCATGGCGCGTTTCCAGGTTTCCAGTTTCCGTCGGCCGTTCCATCCGGACTGGCGAGCACCACGGTGTAACCATCCGGATCGCGCAGCCAGATTTCCCAATGATTCGGCCCGCCATCGCCTTCGGGTGGATTGCGATGTCGCGGCAAAACTATTTTGGCCTGCAATTCTGTGGCACGCGCAACAGCGGCGTCAAAGTCATCCACTTCAAACCACAACAGCACTCCGTTCCCGGCCGCGACGTTCGGATCGCCGATACGTCCATGATGATGTCCAACGTCCCAGTGATGCAACTGAAGCACCAGCCTCCCGTTCGATACGAGCCGCTCGTAGTTTGGGCCACCGTGGTCGCTTTGGCAGTCCAGCAGTCGCTGATACCACCGGCTGCTTGCTTCCACGTCGCGCGCGCAAATCAGAGGCTGGGGACGCATGGGGCTCTGCGTTATTTCAACGTCTGCACTTCCACGGACAACACCGCCGGCAGATGTTCCGCGATGGCCTTCCAATTGTTGCCGCCATCGGGCGAGCAATACACCTGACCGCCCGTCGTGCCGAAGTAGATGCCGCAATCCTCAAGCGAGTCCACGGCCATCGCATCGCGCAGCACGTTCACGTAACAATCCTTCTGTGGCAGACCTTTGGTAAGCGGCTCCCAATCGTTGCCGCCGGTCTTGCTGCGATAGACGCGCAACTTTCCGTCCGGCGGGTAATGCAGAGAATCACTCGTGATCGGTACGACGTAAATCGTCTCGGGCTCATGGGCATGGACATCAATCGGGAAACCAAAATCGGTTGGCAGATTGCCGCTCACTTCCTTCCACTCCCCGCCTGCGTTGTCCGTGCGCATGATGTCCCAGTGCTTTTGCATGAACAATGTGTCCGGGCGCGACGGATGCAACGCGATGCGATGCACGCAATGGCCGACTTCCGCATCCGAGTCGGGCAACTCGAATTGCGACTTCAATCCCTTGTTGATCGGCTTCCACGTTTGCCCGCCGTCCTCAGTGCGGAACGCGCCTGCTGCCGAGATGGCGATGTAAATGCGCTTCGGATTCTTCGGATCAATGATGATGGTGTGCACCGCCATACCGCCAGCGCCGGGTTGCCAGAGATGGCCCTTCGCCTGACGCAAGCCAGCCATCTCCTTCCACGTCTTGCCGCCGTCAGTCGTTTTGAAGATGGCTGCGTCCTCAACGCCCGCGTAAGCCGTGTCGGGATCGGTCAACGACGGTTCGAGGTGCCAGACCCGCTTGAACTCCCAGGGATGCTGCGTGCCGTCATACCACATGTGCGTGCCGGCTTCGCCCTCATAAACAAACTTGTTGCTCTCGCCTTTGGGAAAACCTTCCGGACCTTTCAAGTCTTCCGGGCTGCTGCCGGGCGTGTTCCAGGTCTTGCCGCCATCATCCGAGCGCTGAATGATCTGGCCGAACCAACCGCTTGATTGTGACGCATAGATGCGATTCGGATCGGCCGCCGAGCCCTTGAGATGATACATCTCCCAGCCCGCAAAATGCGGCCCGCTGACGTCCCAATTCTGGCGCGTGCCGTCCGCTGTCAAAATGAACGCGCCCTTCTTCGTGCCGACCAACACTCGAACTTTGCTCATAGGTTTATGTTTCGTTTGGATTTGACTCAGTTCCAACCATACAACGAACGGCCCACCCCGTTCAGGACAACTTTCGTTTGAAATAACGAACGAACCTCAGTTCTAATCCAAATCATCCCCGGGTCCAACAAAGAACCGGCTGCGTTGCAGAAATGAAGGCAAAATTGTAACTGAAGTACTACAGCGTTGAAGGTAAACATTGGCGCGGTCGAGACTGGCATTTCGACTGCTTTGAGACTGAATTGTTTTGGCATCATGAATAGCTTCGAACGAAGCCGGTTGTTACTGAACGCTTCACTGCGGGTGATCTTTCAGAACAAAAAACTGTTGATCTTTCCATTGATCATCAGCGTATTGACGCTCGGCATCATCGCCTTCTTCCTCGCGCCGGTCGCGCTGCAACCTACGGGTTATTCCTACACTCAGCCGGAGCATTGGGAGAAAGTTGGAAGCGGGCTTTTTGAGAAAACCGAGACTGGCCGGGTGACTATCGGTGACCACAACAGTCCCAGTCGCAGCGCCAAAGTGGAATGGCACATCAGTCGCGAAGCCGCGGTTTATGGCGTCTTCCTTTATCTCCTGGCGATGTATCTTGCTACGTTTTTCAATGTCGCTTTCTATCACGAAATCCTCGCCGCACTCAAAGGTGAGTCAGTCTCGATCGTTCGCGGCCTGTTCTTCGCCTGCGGACGCTGGCACGCGATCTTGCTGTGGAGCCTGTTCGCCGGGTTGGTGGGCGTCGCGATTCGATTGATTGAGGAGCGCCTTGGCATTATCGGGCGGATTATTGCGGGCATCCTCGGGACGGTTTGGAGCGTTGCGTCCCTTTTGGTCGTGCCGGCAATCGCCTACGATTCCGAGGCGATTAATCCGTTTCGTTTGCTGCGCGAATCCGCCAACTCCCTGCGGCATACCTGGGGGCGAAACGCTGATCGGTTACGTGGGTTTGTCTTTCGCAAACCTGATCGTCCTGCTGCTTTCAATAATCCCGATGACCGCCGCCGTGGTGGCGTCGTTCTGGTGGCAGAATTTCTGGATTATTGCCGTGGCTGGCGTTCTCTGGATCGGAGCGCTGTGTTGTTGGGGTTACCTGACCAATGTTGCCAGTCAGGTCTATAAAGGTGCGCTTTATCTTTACGCCCACGAGCGCACTGTTCCCGCACCGTATAGCGAAGAGCTTCTTGACTCAGCCTGGAAGCATCGCCGTCTGACGTGACGGGGTTGTGGTTGTGCTTGTGGAGAGTTCAGTCACCGGGCCTTGTTGATGCACTCAGTCCTTGGCGGCAAGCATTTGCCGAATCCAATCGCTTTTGGCCCAATCCAGAACCGTCTTGCCTTTCGCATCTTTAAGCTTTGGGCTGACGCCGTGTTCCACAAACGCACGAATGATCAACCGTTGGGCAACCTTTGCCTTTTCCGCACCGCTGCCACCGCGACCGGTGTTCTGAACCGCCAGGTGAAACGGCGTCGAACCGGGTTTGTTCCTGAGCGTCGCGTCGCCGCCGGCGTCGAGCAAAGCTTTGACCGCGGCCGCGCAACGCGTCCGCGCCGCACGATGCAGCGGGGTGGCGCCATTTTTGTCCCGGGCGTGAATATCCGCTCCCGCATCAATCAGCCGACGTATGGTCGCCACCTGTCGTTTCGCTTTCCAGGCGGGATTCTCGAGATAGCCGTCCGCGGCATAATGCAATGGCTGAGCACGCCGCTGACTCCTGGCTTCACTCACGTCCGCACCCGCTGCCAGCAGGAGTTTCGCAATTTCCACCCGATGCCCTGCGGCCGCGACGTGCAATGCCGTATCGCCTTTGTAAATCCAATGGGTGATTGCGTTCGCCCAAAGCGCCTTGGGCGTGCCGGCTCCTGCCAGGTGCGGATTCTTTTTGAGCAATTCCTTCACGCGCGTGCGATCGTCGTCAATAATCGCTTTCACGAGCACTGCGAGCATAGGGAGGTGGGGACAGAGAAAGATGCCTAATACGCCATTTCTGAAGCAGAACGCGCTTTATCCGCAAAAGTGCTGCTGGCTTCGGCCGACTTGGCCCATTGACGGCTTCCGTCTCGCCCCACCACTTCGACCGCGTCAATCTCTGTCCAACTGCCCACGCGGGTCGTATCGACATGCACCACGATGGAGTCCGTCTGCACACCTTCCGAAACCGGGACGACAAAATCACGCGGTGTGTCGCCTGGCGCGGCGGTCCCTTCCCACAAGGTGACTTCCTCGTTGTTCACCACGGCGGTGACCTTGGAGATCGCGCCCGGGTTGTAGGTCTCCCGGATCCGCACCTGTGCGACCTCGACCGCCTGTTCAAAACCCACGGCGAGCCATTCGGTGCCGGCGTTGGCTTTGAGCGGCGCCCAGGCCGTCGGGGCGTCTCCGGGGCGCACCGTATCGGGCGGACCGATCACCTGTTCGGTTCCCCAGCTTCGTTTGGGCGGGGTGTTTACGGCGGGTTGAGATGCGAGTGGCTGGCGCGTGGGATCATACTCCGGAATTGCCACGCCGATGGGCTGCCGATCAAAGGCCTGTTGGAGCGCACGAACTTGATTCTCCAGAGCTACAATCCGCTGGCGGGGCTCGGAAGTATTCACGACAACCGGCGAAACGCTGGTTGTTTCAGGCGAGTTCTGCCCTTCGATCCAGGCAAGTTTTTCTTCGGCAAGGGCCAGACGTTCGTGCAAACTTTGCCGTTCCGTAATCCAGAGACTCTGATCTCGACGCAACGCTTCGATCCTTTTGTTCAAGCGGATTTCCCTGCAGGCAAAAAGCATCACCAAGGCCGCGAGCGCAATCGTTGCTATGATCCAGAATCGCATATGGTAATCACCCGGCTTCCGTTGGAGCCGTGGCTCCAGCACCCCGCGAACGACAGTTTCTAAGATGCTTTGCGTGCGAAAGCAAGCCGCGTTTCCTCAGGAATCAACAAAGCTCGCCAGCTTGACCGGGGCGGCCTGGATGCGCCGGATGCACCGGATGGTCGCAGTTCATCAATGCTTCTGCGTGACACCCCTCGAGTGAGTTCACTGCTTCAATCGGAAAAACTTCCTGGGCTCGATCGGCGACAGATCGACGCGATTGTAGGCATCAATCACTCGTGGTGCGGTGGTGACCGGCTCCCAACTTGCGGGTGACAGGGTGTTGTTCATTTCGAGATTGAACCCACTGGGTTGCGTCGGCCAGCTCAACTCGACTCGACCGCTGTCCAGTTGGCGGATCTCCAGGGTTGGCGGCGTGTTCACCAGACGGAAGAAGCGTGGTGGCTCGGTGGCCGAGGTGTAAACCCGGAACTGGCCGTTCGTCTGAATGGGGGTAATTGCCACCGGGGACCAGTTCTTCAAATCCGAACTCCATTCGAGCCGGTATCCGACCGCGTTCGTTGGCCACCGCAGCAACAAATTGGTGTCGCTGAGTCTGACAATCTCCAGTTTCGTCAACAACGGCGGCAGCACGGTGATTGTTTGGGCCTGGTTTGCCGCGACATTGCCGCAGGCATCGGTTGCAGTCCAGGTGCGGGTTACCGCGCAAACTTCCGCATTCGGATAGTTCGTGGTCGTCGAGACTACCGAGACGATTGGTGTGCTACAAGGGTCGGAGGCTGTGGGCGCGTCAAAGACCAGGGCGTTACCGGCGTAGACCGTTTTGTTCGGGCAGCCCGAGAGTACCGGCGGCGTGGTGTCCTGCACGGTGATTGTCTGCATGGCGGTGGCGACGTTGCCGCAGGCATCACTGGCAATCCAAAGTCGGTTGATGGTGCCGGCGCTGCCGCAGTTGGTCACAACCGTGTCACTGAACGTGATCGTAATCGCACCACCCGAGAAGTCTGAGGCCGACGCGCTGCCCAAAGCGTTCGGTGAAGTCTCCGAACCAAATTCCACTATCGCATCCGCCGGGCAGCGGACGCTTGGTGCAGTTGTGTCGCGCACCGTGATCGTCTGCGTGGCGGCGTTGGAATTGCCGTTCATGTCCGTGGCCTTCCAGACACGCCACAGAATCTGAGCATTGCCGCAAGTGTTGCTGACAATATCGCTGTAAGTGATGGCGACGGGACCGCTGCAATCGAGGGCGGTCGCCACGCCAGTATTGTTGGTCGTGGGAAGCGCCGGATACTCCAGCACCACATCGGCGGGAATGATCAACGCCGGGCCTTGCGAGTCGGTAACCGTGATGCGTTGAACACACGTGCTACTGTTGCCGCAATCGTCGGTGGCCGTCCAGGTGCGGTTCAACACACTCACGATGACACCCGGTGGGACGGGTGGCTGCGGGGGCAGCGGCGGCTGCGGCGGTTGCTGCTGAGGCGCCGGGAGCGAGTCGAACTTGTGCGCCGAGATCGAGATGGTCTTGGCGCCAACGGAAATGGGTTGCGGCGGATCCAATACTTTCTGGGCGGAAACCAGGTCCGAGGCAATGGTGCCGCCCACATTCTTCGGTTGGGTCGACATCAAAACCATCCAGACTTCCACGATGACGCGGTCGCCCGTATCCAGGCCCGAAACGCGGAAGGTTCCCTCGATCTTCTCGGTGATGGTTCCGGCATTAACGATCCTCGAACTGTATGACTCCACCCTGGCGTTGGCGTGAGGATCGATCGAGCCGATGTCGCCCGCGTCCACGAAGGCGCAATACACCATGTAATTGGTATCGAAACCAAACCGGTCATTGGAGGTCGTGTGAGTGCTCCAACTCGTGGTGAATTCAATCGTCCCGCGTTCAGGCCCTGGCCCGCCGCTCACATCAATAACCGCTTCAAACGGCAGAATCTGGCCTAAATGCATGGATTCACCACTCAGCGAAGTTAAGGCGTCGAGTTGCCCGGAAGCCGGCCCGAAGGCGACCGCGTTTCGAAGTGGATCTATCGCGCGACCGCCCGTCGGACACGGCAGGCTGCCGGGCGCGAGTTTGAGATACGTTGGTAGATAGGGCGCACTGTTGGCAGCCGGGTCGGCGGCGTACCAGTTCAGGCCGTAAGTACTCTGAACAGCGACGTCGTTGAAGGAAATGGTTACGTTCGGGTCGCAGTTATCGATTGCCCTGACATTGTTGGTCAAATCACCAAGCGTTCCACATTCGACGATCATGTCGGGAGGACAAACGATCGTTGGCGCAATCGTGTCGTCCACAGTGATCGTTTGGGTCAAATCAGTGGAGTTCCCGCAATCGTCGGTGACGCGATACACGCGGGTCACGACTCCGGGACAACTTCCGATCAAACCGCTGTCGCTAATCAGGGCGAACGTCAGGTCAGAATCACAGCCATCGCTGGCCTTGCCACCGGCGGCCAGGAAAGCGGCGAGAGTCGGGTAGGCCGGCGGCACATCGTCAACACACTGAACCTTGATGGGCGAAGCCGAAATGGTTGGCGGCGTCTTGTCCTGCACGACAATGATCTGAACCCCGTTGGTGCTGTTGCCGCACTGATCGACGGCCGTCCATCGACGCTGCATCGTGAACGTTCCGCCGCATCCATTGCTCACGACGGTATCGCTGTAGGTAAGATTGACGGAACCGCAAGCATCGACTGAGGTAGCCACACCAGTTGCGCTGGTGCGGGTGTCGCCGGGACACTCAATGACTCGATTCGCGGGCAACACCAGGGAGGGCGGCGTCGTGTCACGCACCGTGATTTTCTGAATGGCGTTGGTGCTGTTGCCGCAGGCATCCGTAGCCACCCAGCGGCGCGAGATAATCTTCGTGCCGCCGCAGGCGTTGCTGACAATGTCGCTGAAAGACACGTTCGCGGTGCTGCAGGTATCAACGGCCGTCGCGCTTCCGGTCGCTGCCGGCGCCGTGCTGGCACCGCATTCCACAATAACATCCGGAGGATAGGTCAGCACCGGCGGCACGAGGTCGCGCACCGTGATCGTTTGAACACCAGTCGAAACGTTGCCGCATTGATCCGTGGCGCGCCAGGTGCGGGAAATTGTTTTGGCGTTGCCGCAATGGTTCACCACGGAATCCGTGAAGGTCACCACGGCCGAACCACAAGCGTCCACGGCTGTAGCCACTCCCGTGTTGTTTGTGCTGGTGTCCGCGGGACAATCGAGCGTGATGTTCTGCGGGATGGTAAGTACCGGCGCGGTGATGTCGCGAACCGTGATTGTTTGCGTGCGATTGGTTGAATTGCCGCACGCGTCGGTCGCAATCCACCGGCGGGAAATCGTGTAAGTATTGCCACAGCTTGCAGTCACCGAGTCCGTATAAGTGATCGTCGGAGTACCGCTGGCGTCAGTCGCAGTAGCGTTGCCCGTGGCGTTTGGAGCCGTATCCGCCGGACAATCCAAAGTCAGATTGCCAGGAATGGTGACAACCGGCGCCGTCGTGTCGTGCACGGTGATCAGTTGCGTGCCGCTGGAGCTGTTGCCGCACGGATCGGAGGCCGTCCACCGACGAGCGATGGTCTTCGTATTGCCGCAACTGTTCGTGACCGAATCCACAAACGTGATCGTGACATCACTGCACGTGTCGGTGGAAGTGGCTACGCCGGTGACATTGGTCGTGGTGACGGCCGGATACTCCAGCGTCACGTTGGCCGGACAATTCAGAATGGGCGCGGTCGTGTCGCGAACGGCAATGGTCTGCGTGCAACTGGAGCTATTGCCGCAAAGATCAGTGGCCGTCCAACGTCGGGAAATCGTGTAGGTGTCGCCGCACTCCGCAGTGATCGTATCCGCGTAGGTAATCGTAACCGACCCACTCGCATCGGTAGCCGTGGCGGCTCCAGTGGCATTGGTCGTCGTGATCGCCGGGCATTCCAAAGTCACACTCGGCGGGCAAGTGATGACTGGGGCAGTGGTGTCGTTGACGGTGATGGTCTGCGTGCAACTTGAACGATTGTTACACTCGTCAACCGCTGTCCAGGTGCGGGCGATGACGATGCTGTTGCCGCAATTGGTCGTGATGACGTCATTGAAAGTGACATTGGCTGAACCGCAAGTATCCACAGCCGTGGCGAATCCGGTGGCGGTGGGAGCAGTGTTCGCGGGGTATTCCAAAGTGCGATTTGCCGGACAGGTAATCGTCGGCGGCGTAATGTCGCGCACGGTGATCGTCTGAACTTTGCTCACGGTGTTGCCGCATTCGTCGGTAGCCGTCCAGGTGCGCGCGATGACACGGGTCGAACCGCAACCGATCGTCTCGGAATCGCTGTAGGTCACCGTTGCGAAGCTGCAACCGTCCATTGCGGTGGCCACCCCGGTGGCGCTTGTGGTCGTGACCGCCGGACAATCCAGCACCAGATCCTGGGGAATGGTCAGCGTGGGAACTCCCGTGTCTCCCACGGCTACTTCGACAACACTGGATGCGGTGCAAACGTTGGTGCTCGCGACAAGCGTGACGGTAAATCCTGCGCCACAAGCCGAACCGGCAACGACTTTCACGCTCGCTTGAGTCGCCGGGCCTGAGATCGACGCGTTGCCCGTGACCGACCATTGATACGAACTCATTCCCGCCGGCGCACTGAAGGTGTTGGTGGTGCGCGGACAGGTCGCCGTCGTGCCGTTGATGACGAGGTTAACCGGCGCTTGCGCGGTCAGCACGATGTCATCCGACTTCACGCAACCGTTGATCTGAGTCACCGTGAGTCGCAATGTGGCCGTGGCTGACGTGACCCGTGCGGTCGTAACGAGAGCACCGGGATCGTCAATCGTTGCGCTGCCGTCGACCACGCTCCAGGTGGTGCTGCCGACCGCCCCCATTCCGCTCGAGGCTGTGCCTTGCAGGGGAAACAGTGTTTCCGCTCCGTCCTGACACCGGACTTGATCGGGGCCGGCGTTCGCGCCGGGACCAATGTTCAGGTTGTATTGAATCGGTTGAATGAAATCTTCGATGGACGCACTGCTGGAGGTTGAAGCCTTGGTTTTGACCATCACCGTTTTGAACCCGACCGAAACGCAAGGGTCGAAGTTCCCCAGCAACGCCGTCAGATCGATAGCCGCCTCGACAAACGCGTTCGCGGGATAGGTGGTTTGACCGAAGGCGCCGTAAGGCACGGCCACGGTGTTGCTGTTCAACGCCACGAACACCTTGTCGGCGGGCAAGACCGAGGTGACGTCACTGTAAGCAAACCCACCTCCACCCGCCTGCCAGCGCCACGCGGTGAAGTCCGCTACCTTGCCACCACTGGTAAAGCCGATGCTCAGTAAGACGTCGTTAGTGGTGCGACCTCCGTTCGGTCCGGCTGAAGCAAACGCCCCATTCCCGTTCAGCGTGAGCGGACTTTGCAGAAGTTCGAAGTCGATATATGACTCTCCCGAAGTGCTCAGCCGGTCCGCCGCAATTACCGCCCAAATGTGGCCGTTCGTATCGGTACCGATGTTGAGCAGGACGTTGTTGATGTCGGTCTTGGAGGAAGGTTTGCCGGTGGTCCAGTTCCACGTGTTGGGATCGTCCATCCACTTGTCGCCGCCGGCGAAAATCTGGTCCCCGGTGTCATTAAAGGCGTCGACGAAACGAAATGACCGCAACGGATCCAGCGACGCCCCGGCGGCGTTCAGCACGCCAAGGCCGCTGCCCGGAGCAAGGTTGGTGTTGGCCGTCCAGTCGCCAATGCCGGCGAGGGGTGAGTTGGCGAGAAGGTCACCGTCAATGCCAAAGCCCCCTGCGGGTGTCGTGATGGGCGCTCCTCCGCCAGGCAATGGCGCGGCGACGGCGAGCATGGTGGGTAGCACGATGCCGAGGGCGGCGCCGATGAACGGGTGTTTCCAACTGATTTGCATGGTTCCTCACTTTCAGAAGGCTTTGGTTTTTCCTGGCAACGGGCAGTGGGATGTGAACTCCTAAAACACATCCCGCCGCCTCGTTACCGCGGATGAGCGATTGCTCGAATTGCAACCGCCAATTCCTGCCTCCTGTGAGTGACATTTCGCACCCGCGTTACGGACCAACAATCGGGGCGCGCCCAAAGCGTTTGCCCCGGGAATCCCTTGAATTCTGCGGCGGCTAACCCGGGATGGTGAACACGAAGCAGAGCGAGATTTCTCCAGAGTCGCAGGTCCGTGGAGGTGCTGAACGGTAGGTCCAGTCTTCCCTACGTTGAAAATGAAGAGCCGAAACGAAGAACGGTTACGCTGGAATCATGCTGAAAACTCATTTCTTGCCCCCAACGAGCGCAAGCGTAAACCCATCGTAGCCCTTGCTGCCTACCGTCTGGATGGTGGTGGCACTCACGCGCGGTTCCGCCGCGATCAAGTCGTGCAGCCTTCGAACCGCTTGCACTCGCGGATCAGTGCTGTTTGGGTTGGTCACCTCACCCTTGCGCACCACGTTGTCAGCAACGATCAATGTCCCGGCCCGCGAGAGCTTGAGCGCCCATTCCCAATAGCCCGGATAGTTCTCCTTGTCGGCGTCGATGAAGATAAAATCAAACGGTCCACGCTTTTCAGCGGCAAGCTGAGGCAAGGTCTCCAATGCCGCTCCCTCGCGCAATTCGATCCGGTTCGCAACGCCGGCCCGGACGAAGTTTGCCCGTGCCACCTCGGCATGCTTCGGCTCATATTCCAACGTGATGAGTCGCCCGCCGGCGGGTAATGCCCTGGCCAGCCAGATCGTGCTGTAGCCGCCCAAAGTGCCAATTTCCAGGATGGTTCGTGCGGTGCATGACAATGCCAGTAGGTGAAGAAGCTTTCCCAGAGGGGGAGAGACGCTGATGGCCGGCAGGCCGGCCGCGGTGCTGGCCTGCAGCGCCGCTTCGAGCAAGGGGTCCGGCGCAAGCAGCCTGTCTGTCACATACCGATCCACCGCAGTCCATTGTTCCTGGCTCATAATCGCCTCAATCTGGCGACGAGAACTAACGTGAGCAAGGCAACAAAGCTTGGCGGTGGCACCAGTGAAACAGAGATCATTTACACTGAGGCGGCGCTGTGATGCTCGGCAGCCTCGGCCCGAGCTGGTTCGTTGGCATTCAACGTAAAATAAAAAATCGCCCCTTTCCCGGGTGCGCCCTCAGCCCAGATCCGCCCTCCATGTCGATCAATGATTCGCTTTACCGTGGCTAAACCGATTCCACTGCCGGTAAAATCCCGCGAGGAATGCAATCGCTCGAAGGGAACAAACAACTTCCGCCCCAGCGCCGGGTCAAAGCCAGCGCCGTTGTCCCTGACAAAAAAAACCTGCCCGTCTTCCGACGGCTGTTGGCCAACCTCGATGCAGGCGTGGGTCATCTTGCTCGTGAACTTCCAGGCGTTATGAAGCAAATTTTCCAGCGCCACTTGAAGCAGCTGGGTATCACCGCGGGCTTGCAAGTCGCGCTCTATCTGAATGGTTACTTCCCGGTCGGGCGCGGATGCCCGCAAGGTCTCCAGGATCTGCTCCGCCATTCCCGTCAGGTCCACATTCCGGATGCGGAGTGGCGTTTGCGTAGCTCCAAAGAGGGTGGTCAATCCGTCCAGAATTCGCTCCATCCGCTGACCCGACATTTCAATACGATCGAGAAAGCGGAGACTTTCCGCACTCATCGGGCCCGCAGCCGACTCCCGCAAAAGCTGGGTGAATGCCACCACCGACGAGACGGGCGACCGCAGATCGTGAAACAGCGAGCGATTAAACGCCTCCAGGTCCGCCGTCAGGGCTTCGAGTTGCGTCGCTTTCTCCGATAGTTCTGAATTCAATTCTTCGGTCCGCTTTAACGCGGCCCGCTTGTAGAGGATCTCACTGCGCAGCTCAATTTCGGTCATCACGCTGGCCGCCAGCACCGAAAGAGTGCTGACGTCATCGTCGGTCCAATCCCGCGGTTCGTGATCAATGACGCAGAAAGAGCCGATCACTTCGCCGGTATTGAGAATTAGCGGAACGCCGAGATACGCGATTACCTTCAAATCGCGTACGGCGAGGTTATGCGCGAACAGCGGATTCTTTCGCGCATCGGGAATAATCAAGGGTCGGTCCGTCGTGAGCAGATGTTTGCAGAACGAATGGGAGAGCGGGGTGTAACGCCAGATGGACCAGGGTTCCGGCAATCCCCGGCAACTCTTGAAAAACTGACGCGTATCGTCCATCAGGGTAACCAGAGCGATGGGACTCTTCAGGATCTTCGCTGCCAATGCGCCGAGCCGATCAAACGCCTGTTCTGCGGGCGTATCCAGCAGCCCCAGTCTTCTCAAAGCGGCAAGCCGGGCTGGATTAAACACTTCCTGGATGAAATCCCCGACCATAGGGTGACCCCGCCAATATAAACCGGGCTTCCACCTTGCCTATGGATGAGATTGCCAGACGGGTAACAGAGAATTCCTTACACGGCAGCGGGAGAACGCAGAGTTAACCGACCCTTCGTCATTTGAAGCCAGGCGTTGCTGACGAATGGTGTCATGCCCGCGAAGATTGTTTCATGCGGGATTGGCGGCTGATTTGTCCAACCCGGACAACGCATGATTTCCTTTGTCGTCCCGGCACACAACGAGCAAGTCTGCCTGCCCGGCACACTCAGAGCGATTCACGACTCCGCCCGTGCTTGTAATCAGGAGTATGAAATCATCGTTGTCGATGATGCCTCGACGGATGCGACCGCAGAAATGGCGCGCACCCATGAAGCGCGGGTAATTAGCGTGCATCACCGGCAGATTGCCGCGACACGCAATTCGGGCGGCCGCGCCGCCAAGGGCGACCGTATCTTCTTCGTGGATGCGGATACCACCATCAATCCGCGCACCCTCTGTGAGGCATTGCGGGCGATTGATGGAGGAGCCGCAGGCGGCGGCGGCGCGGTGTGGATTGATTGGCGCGAGCCGTTGCCACTTTACGGGCGCATCATCGCGGTCCTGGCAGTGATTTTTCCCAAGCTGATTGGCTTTACGGGCGGCGCGTTCATGTTCTGCACGCGCGCGGCATTCCAGGCCACGGGCGGATTCGATGAACGACTTTACTGGAGCGAGGAAGGCAAGTTCGCGATGGCCCTGCGCCGTGAAGGCCGGTTCTATGTTCCCTGGCGACCCGTTCTTACTTCAGGCCGGCGACTGCGCAAGACGAGCGGCGGAGCATTGCTTGTGGGCGCAGTGCGGATGCTGGCTTCTCCGGTCAAATTCCTCACGGATCGTCAACCCGTGCAAAAAATCTGGTACGATTCGAATCGCGCCACGGACCACATCCTCCCCAACACCTGGGCGGTACGGATCTCCAACGCGATTGCGCTGCTGTTCATGCTGGTGATGCTGAGCGGGCTGCTGGGACACCTCGTGCCGTGGGAATGGACACCACGCGAAAGGCTGAGCGGCCGAATTCGCCTCGGAATGGCAATTTTCTGCTGTCACATAGGCCTGGTGCTCGGGCCGCTGGCGTTGTTGCTGCTCGTGAATCTGCTGCGCCAGAAACGTTGGACCGGCGTGTTTCAATCTGTCGTGTGGATTGCCTTCTGCATCTGGCAAGGATTCGGGGCAGTGCGAGTGGTCGTTTGGGCGTGGAGTGCGTTTGGCGCGTGGGTGATGAACGGCTTGAGTGCGACGTGAGCCCACCGCTTCTCCACTGGTTCTTGGAGCGAACTAAATCCCCCCGCACACACCGAAAACCGTGCCTGAAGACGCGTTCAGCTTCATCACGCTCGGGAGAAAATGGGTCTAGTGCGTGGGCAAACCGGTCATACAACTTTGCCAGTGCCGCAATCTGCTCCTTGGACGCAGAGCTTAGGAATGCATCTGCTGGAGACGTCGGCATTTATTTCGGAGGTCCAGCACACGGTCGTAATACGCATTTGCGCCGCAATCGGGGCGGTGTGGAATGGCGCGCAGAGTTCACTGGAATGGCAGCAACCCGCCGCTCAAAGCCAGCGATCATCTCTTTGCCCAAATCCTGCAAGTCCGAGTCAGCAAGGCAGCTATTCATGGCGGCAAGATACCAAATGGCGACCAGCTTGTACACTAACGCTGCTTCCCGTGCACCTTTGCCGCGACTTTCAAGCGCAGACCGTTCAGGCGGATGAAGCCGGTGGCGTCGTCCTGGTTGTAGGCCTTGGTCGGGTCGGCTTCCATCGTGGCGATGTGCGGATTGTACAGGCTCACCGCGCTCTTGCGCCCACTGACCATGATGTTGCCTTTGTAGAGTTTCACGCGCACCGTGCCAGTGACGTTCTTTTGCGATTCCTCAACGTAAGCCTGCAACGCCTGGCGTTCCGGCGCATACCAGAACCCGTTGTAAACTAGTTCGGCATACTTCGGGATGAACGCGTCGCGCTGGTGCATGACTTCGCGGTCCATCGTGAGCGATTCCATCTGACGATGCGCGAACTGCAGGATCGCGCCACCGGGCGTTTCATATACACCGCGGCTCTTCATGCCGACGAAACGGTTCTCCACCATGTCCACGCGGCCGACCCCGTGCTTGCCGCCGAGTTTGTTCAAGGCCTTCATCACGCCGAGCGGATTCAGTTTCTTGCCGTTTACCGCAACGCAATCGCCTTTGACGAAATCCAGCGTAACGAACTCCGGTTTGTCCGGCGCATCTTCGGGCAACACTGACAACGTGGTGAAGTAACCCCGGTGCTTCAGATTGTATGAATCGAACCACGGATCTTCCAGAATGCCGGCTTCGTAGGAAATGTGCAGAAGATTCCGGTCCATTGAGAACGGCTTCTTCGCGCTGGCCTGCACGGGAATGCCGTGGTCTTCGCAATAATCGATCATCTGCTGACGGCCGGGGAACTGGTCGCGATACCGGCCGTCACGCCAGGGAGCAATGACTTGTAAATCGGGAGCAAGCGCCGCGGCGGTGAGTTCGAAACGCACCTGGTCGTTGCCTTTGCCGGTGGCGCCGTGCGCGATGGCGTCCGCCTTTTCCTTCCTCGCGATTTCAACCATGCGCCTGGCGATAAGGGGCCGGGCGATGGAGGTGCCGAGAAAATATTGGCCCTCATAAATCGCTCCGGCGCGAATCATCGGGAAGATAAAGTCGCGCGCGAATTCCTCCTGAAGATCGTCGATGTAAATCTTGGATGCGCCGGTGTTCCTGGCTTTCTTGTCGAGACCCTTGAGTTCGTCCTCCTGTCCGATATCAGCGCAGAACGCGATCATCTCCGCGTGGTAGGTTTCTTTGATCCAGGAGAGGAGCACCGAGGTGTCCAGCCCGCCCGAGTAAGCCAAAACAATTTTCATGCGGCGGACATGTTAGCGGGCGGGAAGCGGGAAACGCAAAGTGGAAATGGCTGCTAGCGTGAAGACTCTTTCATCGTCGGCCCTTAGGCTCGGAAAAGAATGACAATTGAATGGACGTTTGCCAATGTGAGCCGCGTGTGGACAAGTGAAATACGGTTCATGGCATCATGCCTGAATTGAGGTCTGTGACCAAATGAACCGTCTTCTTTATTTCCTGGCGCTGGTCGGAGCAGGCATTTTGCAGGCCTTGCCGCTGTGTTCGGTAGCCCGGATCGGCCGATGGGGTGGCGGGATAATGTTCTGGATGGATGGCCGACATCGTCGCATGGCGCTGCAAAATTTGACGCAGTGTTATGGCGCGCAGAAATCCCCGCTCGAGATTCGTCAACTGGCATACGAGAATTTTCGTCGTCTTGGCGAGAACTACTGTTCGGCTGTCAAAACCGCCGCGATGGATGAATCGGAATTGAGAAAGTGCGTGGAAGTCCGCGGTGCCGGAATCTTGAATTGCACATCTGACGGGGACCAACCAAAGAATCGGCTGCTGGCAACCGGCCACTTTGGAAACTTTGAATTGTTCACTCGCATGGCCGCTTTCGTGCCCGAGTACCGTCATGCTGCTACGTATCGCGGCATTCGCCAACCGCTCGTAGACAAGCTGGTTTACTCCATGCGGACGGTCTCAGGCAACCTGATGTTTGAGCGACGCACCGGAGCGAAGGAACTAAAGCGGGTCATGAATGAGGGTGGGGTCCTTTTGTCGCTGGCCGTCGATCAAAGCGCGCGTGAGAACGGGATGGAAGTGCCGTTTCTGGGCCGCCCTTGTTTTATGACGCGATCAGCCGCGGTGATGGCGATGCGATATGATTGCGCGCTTTATGCTGCGATCTGCTACCGCGTGGCTTTGGGGCGCTGGGTAATTGAAATCGGTGAGCCGATTGCGACTCGCGAAAACGGCAAACGGCGTTCAGCCGAGGCGATTACCCGGGACATCAATCGTGCCTTTGAAGCCGCTGTGCATCGCGACCCGGCAAACTGGTTCTGGGTGCACAATCGCTGGAAAGCTCGTTCCACTGCCTACTGCCCGGCCGAAACGATCAATCGAAAAATCCTGCCATCGAACATCAGCGCGTAGAGTTCGCCATCTGAATCCTCAGCGAAGCTGGAGACGTTTTTGGGTTGCTGGAGGAGCGTGCCATACTCAACCACTTTGCCATTCTCGTAGCGCAGACCGAAGAGGGTGCCTAACGCGTAATCCGCATAAACATACACGCCGCGAAGGGCCGGAAACTGTTTACCCCGATAGACGTAGCCGCCGGTCACGCTGAGGCCAACTCCGTGATCTCTGAATTCGGTTTGCTTCGCCAGATCGGTGCGGTGCGGGTATTCGATTACCGGGTCGATATAGCGGGCGCCTTCCGGACCGGGCTTGAAATGATGGAACGCCTCGCGCACCGGCCAGCCGTAATTGCCACCTTTTACGATGATGTTTATCTCCTCCCAATCATCCTGGCCGACGTCACCCGCCCACAATTCGCCCGTCTCTCGATCCCAACTGAAGCGCCACGCGTTACGCAGCCCGTAAGCCCAGATTTCTTTGCGCACACCGTATTTGCCGATCTCCTTTACGAACGGATTGTCCTTCGGAATGCCGTACTCCGATTGCCCGCGGCCGCCACCTGAACGCGTGTTCACGTCAATGCGGAGTATCTTGGCCAGCAAGGACGACAGGTTCTGCCCATTGTTGTGCGGGTCATTGGCCGCGCCGCCGTCGCCCACTCCAATGTAGAGAAAACCGTCCGGACCAAAGCTCAGCTGTCCACCGTCGTGATTCCAGTAAGGCCGCGAGATCTGCATCAGGACCCGCTCCGAAGCCAGATCCGCCTTGTTGGAATCGGTGGCCGAGACTTTGAGTTCACTGATGACGCTGCGTTTGGGATTCTGCTGACTGTAAAAGATGTAGACCAGGCCGTTCGACTTGAATTGAGGATGAAACGCCATGCCGAGCAATCCTTCCTCGTTTTCAACGAGTGGTTTGCGATCCACAATGTTCAAAAACTCCGCCGCACCTGCGCCATCACTGCCTTTGCGGGTGAGAAGGATTCGCCCTTGTTGCTCGACGATAAACACCCGGCCCGAGCCATCGGGGGCTTCTTCCATCCACATCGGGCGATCCCCACCCAACGCGGGATAGACCTCCTGCAGTGCGACTTTCGGCAAAGCCCCGAACGCGGACAACGCCACTGAGCAAAGAAATCCGCAACCCAGTCCACAAAGTAATTTCGACATGGGCGGTAGATTAGGCGGACCGCGTGACCGGCGCAAAACCAATCCGTGTCAGCATTTTTTGCTGTTGCGCGGCAGGCTTCTCACCCAGCGTCGCTTCTCACCGGGACCGGGGTGATTGGGGTTGGTTACTAGCGGACAAAGCAAGACCGCTGTTGAATAATGTTCCCGTAACTCATCACCGAGTTATCATACAACACGCACAACTCGCCGGTTGGGTGCTCCAATCCGACCGGCGTTTGCTCATCTTGAATCAGGGAAAACACTATGTTGTTTTAAGGTTACCCGCCGATTGCCGGCCTTTCGTTGCCTGCTACCATCACGCCGTAACTCATCGCGGAGTTACATCCACACATTCGCCGGTCGGGTGTCATGGCCTGGCCGGCGTTTATTTTCCCTGCCGAGCCGATTAATGCCCGATGCTGGTTTATTCGCGACCTCGACGGCGGGTCCGAGGTCGGTTGCGATTAAACCAACAAACGACGCAGGTATGTGTCGCTGACTACCGCAGAAAGGCCGACCACCGGATTGCAGAAAAGTCATTTCCCCTTGCGTGGTGAAGCGCGTTCGGGGGCCGCGAATCTTCACCCCGTAAGATAGTAGTTGTGGTGGAACGTCGTCTGCCATCCGCCTGTAGACGAAGGCCCAGCAGACCAATCCGGAAAACTGCAAGTCTCCCATGGGGCGAGTGAACCTTGCTGCCTACGGAAATCAGTTTTGGCAACCGGTCTCCCGATGCAACTGCAGTCTTGAAGGATGAACCTGCCGGGGCGAGAATCCGCTTTATAAGGTCGCATGAACATTCCCCGTCGTCGCTTCATCAAGTACGTCACCTTCGGCACGGCCAGTTCCATTGTTGCTGGGAAACTCTGGCAACGTGATGTGCAGGCTTTTTGTGTCCCGACGGACCCGAATGTCAAAGAGGGAATGTTCAAAGTGCGGGTTAGCGACTACCCCGCGTTAGCGCAACCTTTCGGCTCCGTGCGGCTCGGCTTGAATCCCGTTCATTCCGACGATTTCCCCGATGGCAGTTTTTATCCGTTTCTAATCAACCGGGATGATGCCGGGAACTTTTTTGTTTTGGATGGCGAATGCCGCCACCAAGGCTGCGTTGTAGCGACCTTCGATACGGGAGAAATGAGAATCCGCTGTCCGTGCCACGGTTCGACCTACGACTATGACGGATCGGTTTGGGACGGCCCAACGACCCAGCCCTTGCACAGTTATCCCTTTGAGTACGATGGCAACGATACTCTGATCATCCGCATTCCCTGCTGGGGATTTGAAGTCAGGGCGGCTGTGGTTTCCGGCGGGAGTTCGCGTCTCCGGCTGGATTTTGAAGCATTCCAGAACGCAACCTACGAAGTGAAATTCCGCGAGCATCTGACCGCGCCCTGGACGACCGCCAGTTTTGCGACCACGCCCGATGGTCCAGCCAATGAGACAAGCGTCACCACATTCGCTGGCAAGACCTCGGTCTATGTCGATCGCACGACAACAACCGGCTATTACGCTTTGGCGGTGAAATTGTCAGAAGTGTGACTCGCTCAACGTCAGTGACGTTGCCCCGGGGCCTTGAGTCCAGTTCAGCGGGTTAACAGCATTTTTATGCCGGCGATTACCAGTACGACGGCGAGCAATCGGCGCATGGTCAAGGGCGCGAGACGGCGGCTGCCCAACTCGGATCCCACCAGGCCGCCCAGCAGTGCGGCGGGCGCCCACCAGACGATTTCGTGCGGAACATTCTTCACGCTGGCCAAATGACCCAGGAGACCTGCTGCTGAATTCACCAGGATAAATGCCACCGACACGCCTGCCGTCTTGCGCACGTCCGCCCAATTTAGAAAGAGCAACAGTGGACTGAGAAAGATCCCGCCGCCGACGCCGGTCAACCCGGAGAGCAGGCCCAGAGCGGCTCCACTGAAAAGGGCCGGCATTAACGGGATGCGGGTGACTGGTGTGGCGGGTCGGGGTGAGGGATTGAACGCCAGTCGCCACGCGGCAAACAGCAAGACGCAACCCAGGAGGACCTTGTAAGCCGAAATTGGCAACTTGAGCGCGCCCCCGATGAACGCGCAAGGGATGGACAACGCCGCAAATGGCCAAAAGACGTGCCATGCGAAGTGTCCGGCGCGTGCGAAGCGGATGGTGCCGGCAGTAGCGACCACCAGATTGAGCACGAGAGCGGTGGGCTTCATCACCTCTGGCGGCAAACTGAACAACGCCATGGCGGCGAGATAGCCCGAGGCTCCGGCATGGCCCACTGACGAATACAACAGCGCGGCGAAAAGGATGAGCACCGTGAGCAATAACGTATCGGTCATCCGCGCACCTCAAGCGGGGGTTGGTGGCGGCACGAGGCGAACCAACAGAGGAATGCTGGCCTGCACCTGTCCATCAAACAGGATATCCATAGAATATAGTCCGGCGTGCTCGAACTTGAGCTGTTGAATGTTGATGATGTAATTCCGGGTCCCGAAATGCATGTCCCCGGGCAAAGCCACTTCGAGGTGAATCGGTGGAAAATCGGGCGTCAGCGAATGGCCGTCGGCATCGACGAAGTTCAGTTTCAGTTCGTGAGTGCCTTCATCGGCGCTGGAGAAAGTGACTCGCAAGGCCACGGCGCACTGGGGATGGGCGGTGGGCAACTCGCGCGCATAAATGGTGTCGAACGCGCCGAGAAGGTTCAGTTTGCCGTTGTCGTCAGTTGCCGCGTCGCAAAGGACAGCGACTTGAATGTTCATGCGGACGACATGAAGCCATGAAAGCCGTCCGTTGGCACGAAAAACATTTCACGCCTGAGCCAGGACTTTGGCGGGTTCGGTGAGCCGTTGCACGTCGGCCACGAACGCATCCACGTCCTCCGGCGTGGTGTCCCAACTGCACATCAGGCGCGACTCGTCTGCGGTGATGACGCCGGTGTAGAATTTCCAGCCGCGCGTGTGCAGTTCCTGCTCCACCTTTCGCGGGAACTTGGCGAACACAGCATTGGCTTCGACTGGATAGATGATTTCCACATCCGCAATCGCTCGCAGGCCGGCTTCGAGCCGCTGGGCCATGGCATTGGCGTGCCGGGCATGTTTGAGCCAGGCGCCGTCCCGCAACATCCCGGTCCACGGTGCGGAAAGGAAACGCATCTTCGAGGCGAGTTGCCCGCCCTGCTTGCAGCGATAATCAAACTCGCGTGCCGCCTCGCGATTGAAGAACACGACAGCTTCACCCACCGCCAGGCCGTTCTTCGTGCCGCCAAAGCAAAGCACGTCCACGCCCGCCTTCCAGGTGATCTCCTTGGGCGCGACATTGAGGGCCGCAACGGCATTGGCGAAGCGCGCCCCATCCATGTGTACGCGCAACCCTTGTCGCCGCGCTTCTTCGGTTAGTGTATCCAGTTCCTTGTGCGAATAAACCGTCCCGAGTTCGGTTGCCTGCGTGATACTCAACGCCCTTGGCTTGGGATAATGAATATCAGTTCGCTTGTTGACGGCGCGCTCGATGTCCTTGGAATCAATCTTCCCATTGGCCCCGCGCAACAAAAGGACCTTGCTGCCATTGGCAAAAAACTCCGGCGCGCCACACTCGGAAGTCTCGACGTGCGCCAGTTCGTGGCAAAGCACGCTGTGATAAGATTGGCAAAGCGAGGCGATGGAAAGTGAGTTGGCCGCGGTGCCGTTGAAGACGAAGAACACTTCGCACCTGGTTTCGAAAATGTCGCGCAACAGATCGGACGCGCGTTGCGTCCAGGTGTCATCGCCGTAGCTGATTTCGTGACCGGCATTGGCTTCAACCATGGCGGCCCAGGCTTCCGGACAGATGCCGGAATAATTGTCGCTGGCGAAATGACGATTCGGTGCGGCGAAAGCGCTCATGGCCTACCATGAAGCCACGAAGCGGACCGGTTCGCACGGAAAAATTTTTAGTCGCCGCGGCTGCTACTTACTGAGCGTAAGTGGTGAGAAGTTCCTCCAGCGCCGGTTCGGTCAGCTCGTGCGGATTCCCTTCAAAGCGGACGATTCCCTGCGGATCCATCAGCATCGCGTGCGGAATCGCAGTGACGTGCACTTCCCTCTTCATTCGCGCCTTGGTGTCGATGGCGACCGAGTAGTTCATCACGGGCGTGCGCATCAACCGGACGGCGGATTCCGATTCGTCGCTTAGCCCAACGACGACAAGGCGATCAGCAAACTTATCCTGAAACGCGTTCAGCTTCGGAATGGCGTCGCGACACGGGCCGCACCAGGTCGCCCAGAAATCAATCAGCATAAATTTCCCGGCAGTCGCGGGCATTGGGGTCAGCCATTTCTCTACCTCGAACTGAGGAGCGTTTGAACCTAGAAACCGTTTGGCATTCACTGATTCCAGGCGCAATCCGCCCGCCAGGTTGGTTGTCGTCTTAGGAATCACGACTTCCTCCATGGGCTCGGGCGCGGGCGCAACGACTGGCGGTTTTTCTGCGGCCTTGGCCATGTAATAACTCCGCGTGGCTTCTGCCTGGGCCTTCTCGACGCTGGCGGCGTTGGTGGGGTTGTAACCGAATTGCTTCTGCAAAGCCGCATCCAGAGTCTTCAACTTCACATTACCCATCCCGGCCGCGTGCCGGAAGTAAAGGTCCGTGGCAGTGACGGAATACACGACGACGTTGGTGAAGGACTCGTCCCCGGCGTGCAACACCGGCAGGCGCGTTTCGGCCGCAACACTGCAAGTGATCAAGGTGACGAGGACGGGCAACCGAAGAATGTTTGCTTTCACACGCATGTTTGATTCTGTGACGGACGGCTCGTTGATGACTTTCCTCAACGGGCCAGGTTTGCTATCTTGCCTCCCAAAAAGAGCAAAACAGATGCCCATCTACGAATTCGCCTGTCCCAAGTGCCGCCGCATTTTCAGCTTCCTTTCGAAGCGCGTAAATCCGGACCGTCTGCCGACGTGTCCTAAATGTGGCAACAAGAAGCTGAAAAAAGAGATCAGCCGTTTCGCAATGACGCGTGGTCTGAAAGAACCTGCCGCGTCGACTACCGGTGACGAAGGTGGTCCGCCCCTGCCTGACCTCGACGATCCCCGCATGGAGCGCGCGATGATGGAAATGGAGCGCGACATGGAGCACCTGGACGAAAACAATCCGAAGCACATGGCGCACATGATGAAGAAAATGAAAGACCTCATGCCGCCGGGAACAATGCCGAAGGAGATCGATGTGGCGATCAAACGACTCGAAGCGGGTGAAGACCCCGAGAAGATCGAAGCTGATATGGGTGATGTCTTGGGTGACTTTATGGGCGGACCTGAAGGGGCCGGAGGTGGCGGCGGCTACACTAAGGACGGCGGCCTTTACGATTATTGAGCAAAACTCCCGCGCCTACGCGGTCATCTCACCACCAGAAGCCTCGACCCGCGGACGCCCGCTGACTCATGTCCCTGAAGCTGCGCCACTGCACGTGAGAATCCTTGAAGGCGATATTACCGCCCGCCGGCAAGCGGCCTTTGAGATGCGGACTGAGGTGGGGCACTTGCACGCCTCTCACGGTGAAGCCGCCTCCCACGCTGGTGAAACTGCCAGCCGCAGCCGGCGCCGCAGCCGTGCCAGCCAGGTTTTCGCTGATCGTCGCATCAGCAATCAAAGGGCGTTCCGTGTTGGGCGGTGGCGGGCCCGCGACAAACGTCGTTAAGTTCAATCGGGGTTGCTCCTGGAGAATCGTGGTGTTCTGGTTGGTCAAAATGAGTTGAAAGCCCAGGGGATTGGCGGCCGGACCCGTGAATGCCATCACATATCCCAGGACATGAAAACCGCCGGGAGGTTGGAAGTTCCACAAGCTGTTCGGATAATCATTCACGAAATTGATGGTGTCATCAAATCGAGGCGACGTGCCCGGACAATAAAATGTCTTCTTTTGCAATCCGCTTCTCAGCATGAGTTGCGCGGCCGCATCCGGCAGATCCCAGGCCCATCCAGCTCCGCCATTGTCTATGATGGGTAATTTTTCCCGGTTGTCCGAGGCGTACATCGTGGTCGCGATGGCAAATTGTCGCAGGTTATTGAGGCACTGAACACGGCGGGCCCGTTCTTTGGCTTTCGACAAAGCGGGCAGGAGCATCGCCGCGAGAATCGCAATGATGGCAATAACGACCAGTAGTTCGATAAGCGTAAATGCCAATGGCGCGGGCTGGCGACTTCTTAGCCTTGTTTTCATGTTTCTATGCCGATTCCAACTCAAGTCATGCGAGAGCTCTGGACGGTCTATCGTTCGGGACGGCTTTCTTCAGTGAGGATAGTGCGAGTCTACAATATGTCCATCCCCCGTACAGGTGACGCCCAGGAACGGCTTCTTAATGGTTTAAACCATCAATACCAGTTGCTTGGGCGTGAGCAGCCAGGCCAGCTTGGCGCACGGACCAAAACGAAGTTGTGATTCGATCTCCAGTTTTGCCAAGCCACCCTTCTTCAGATCAATTCCTGCCGTTGCTTCTCCAAAAATCAACTGCGAGATGAATGAACTCAAATAAGGTTCGTGTCCCACCAGCATGATGTTCCTGGGGGTCGGCTCCAGCTTCCCGAGATACTTGACGAGCGCTTTGGGATCGCCATCGGGGGTGAGTTCATCGCGAAACTCCAGGACTTTCTTCAAGCCCATCGCTTCGGCAACAATTTCCGCAGTCTGACTGGCGCGTCGAAATGGACTGGAGAACAGATAATCAAAGGACAGCTCAAGCGCTTTCATGGCTTCGCAAATCGTCTTCAAGCGGTCTTCGCCCTTTAACGTCAGGGGCCGGAGTGAGTCGTCCGGAAAACTCACCGGGTCACGTTCCACCGCAATTCCATGTCGCAGAATGAAAAGGTTCATGCTTTGACCTTTCGGTTACTCATCACTCCACCGGTCTCCGGCTGCAAGGGCCAGAATTGCTGCAACTTTCCTGCAGCGTTCAGATACACGCGAATGAGTTGTTCCCGGCGCCGGGTAAACTCGGTCCGTAACCGCTCCGTGTATGAATCATCGTTACCGTGCTTGATGAACTTATCCAACGTGGCGAGGAGCACCTCGACGTCCTGGATATCGCCCATCATGGATTGATACCCGCGCATGGCCTGCCGATGTCGATCCGTCACCGCCGGCAGCAAAGGCGACAAGGCGTCCACCATGTAGCGGAAACGTTTGAAGGCAATCCGCGTCCGGTGGATTGTCTCCGTGTCCTCAGCACTCACGCGGCGGCATAGCTGGGCCACGCGCGCGAAGGCCAGCCGGATGGCGCCCTGCGCCATGCTGAACGCTCGCTCCGGCCGGGTTTCTTTGCGCAATTCTTCCAGTTCACGCTGAAAGCGAACCATCCGTTTTCCGAGTCGCCGCGTTTTGATGCCTTTGACGGCCTTGCGCGATTCACGAATGAAGCGTTCCTCCCGTTCCCGCAACCAGGCGCAAAACCTTTTGGCCGCCGGATTCGTGCGGAGCAAATGCTCGACGTACACCAATTGCACCTGGGTGTCGCGCAACTTGTCGAACGAATCGAGATGATCCTTCAGGGCGCGCCGGGCTTTCTTCAGCTCGCGCTCGGGGAAAAAGGCGCACAACAACTCCACTGTGGCCAGCAATCTTCGGGTTTCGACCCGTGATTTGTGAACCGCTGCTTCGGAAAACTTCCGCTGACAGCGCTTGAGTTGCTTCCGATACCGGCGCCACTGAAGCTGCAAAGATTCCGATAGATGCAGCAGCACGTCCGGCGATGCTGACGCAGGGTTCATTTTTTAAAAGGCGACGGCAAGAGTTCCACCTGAGGATAACGCTTCGCCCCTTTGGCGCGAGGATGCTTTACCCCGTTGATGCTCGCCGCATGCGCGAGAAACTCAACCTGGCTGCGTCGAGTCGCGTCGCCAGCCGCGCGCGGGGCCCGGTGATACGTGCCGTCGGCAAACAGGAGTCGGGCCTTGGTGTTGTCGGCCAGCACGGTGCCGAGAATTTCCGTGATCAACCGCTCTCGCAGAATGCCGTCCACGATCGGGAAAACCGTCTCGATCCGGCGGAACAAATTCCGGGGCAGCCAGTCGGCACTGCCGAGGAAAACCTGGGGATCGCACGCGTTCTCGAAGTAAAGAATGCGGGTATGCTCCAAAAACCGGTCCACGATGCTGCGAACCGTAATGTTCTCACTCACGCCGGGAACGCCCGGGCGGAGGCAACACACGCCGCGCACAATCAGGTCAATCTTCACCCCGGCCTGGGAAGCTCGATAAAGCGCGTGAA
>DASUGI010000296.1:0-17362 GCA_036274115.1 Verrucomicrobiia bacterium | reverse complement strand
CCGCCTGTGGTTGGAGAAATCCACAGGTCGCCCAGTGCCGCGGGGCCTTGAACGCGCAGGGTGTCACCTGGGTCAGTAGTGCCGATGCCGACTCCGCCCGAGGCTCGGATCAGAAACTGGTTTGAAGCCGTCGAAGCAAAGTCTGAATTTTGTGAATCGGCCCACACAAATGTGCCATCGTGGTTTGCTTTGGCGCGGCGACCGCCAGCGAGCGAGTAATCACCCCCGGCTACATTCTGATGGCCGCCCGGAATGACCCCAAACGAACCACTGTTCGTGTTCTGCTGGCCACCAGCGATTACCGAATAACTGGCGCCGGCCTGTATGATATTATTGTCACCGCCACTGATGGTTGCGCTACTGGAGTGAATCTGGTTGGCGCTCCCGCCCGCAATAGTGCCATAAACCAGGTTTGTGCGAATTCGATTCGCGTTGCCTCCGCTGATGACGTGACCGCCTTCAGCAATGATTCCGAACGCGCCAAAGTTCGTCACGCCGATGGTGTTGCCTGTCCCGCCGCCTATTGTCGAACCGACTTCCACAAAAGAAGCTGTTTGGCCATCGATGCGATTGGCCTCGCCGCCACCGATGGTTGCTTCGAATGCTTTGATGATTTGGTTTTGAAAACCGCCAGCGATGGTTGAAGCGAAGGAATTGGTGTGTATGCGGTTGAAGCTGCCTCCCCCTACAGTTCCGAAATCAGATGCGATGCTATTCGGTCTCGTGCTAAAGCCGTCATAACCGGCGCTTCCGCCGCCGGCAATCGTTGCGGCATAGACACCCGACGCCACGAAATTCACGGGCGAACCGGCAACGACATTCACCATGTTGGAGCGAGAGGCGTTGTTTGTGGTCGGCTCTAAACGTAAAGCGCGAATATTGTTCACCTTGACTTCGATCGGCTGATTGTCCGTGGTGCCGACGAAATGCGCGCCCGCAACCGTGTCAGCGTTTCCGTTCAGCCGCCAAAGACCGCTCAAGGCCGAGCCATCACCGGCAAAAACGTTGTTCGCATTGGTCACCCGGTTGACACCGCTGAAGAAGTTGGTGCTGCCGAAGATTTGATACGCGTTGCTCGGCGGCGCGCCAATGGTCAACGTAGCACCAGGCGAGTAGTTCACTCCCGCGTTGTTGACTGTCAGGCTTGCCACTTTGCCATTGGACACGGTGGCGGTGATGATGGCGCCGGAACCGGTGGCATCATTGACCACCACATTTGGCGCCGTCGTGTAGCCTGAACCGCCGTTGTCCACAACCGCGCCGGTGATGAACCCACTGGTGATAATCGGATGACCAGTCGCTGGCACCGTGGTATTTGACACGTCGAGCCGGGCAACGTTGGCGCTGGTCACCTCAGCGGCTGCAATCGCGTAAGGGGTGGCGGTAACTTTCTGCCGGGGCGAGAGTGTGGCGAATCCACCCAAACCGTTTGTGCGCGCTGCAATCTCCAACCATCGATCCGCGCCGGTGAATGCGCTCGGGCCAAAATCCAGAGTTACGGTGAACAAGCCGTTGCTGATTGCCAGTGCCGAGTTGGTCACCGGTCCGGCGACGACGTTTCCCGCGCCCGCTGAATCGTAAATCGTGAATCGTAAATCATAAGTCCCACCTGCCGGATTCGCGCCGTCGTTCAAGTGGCCTTGATACGTAAACGCCGTGCCCTGGGCGATGGCGGTCGAGGGAGGAGCGAGAAGCATCACGAGCGGCACAACAATCAATTGGAAGGAGAGTTTGGGTTTCATGCGCGTTTTAGTTTAAGGGCCAAAGCAGTAAGACTCGTTGGTCTTCAGGTACACCAAAGGGCCGGGTTAGGTGCTTGAACGGGAACTTCAGTGCTGTTAAAGCACGAACGACGGAGCGGTTCAAGCAATTATCGATGCTGAAGACAGGTATCTGTTTGGCGAATCTTTCGGGTGACAGCCGTTGCGCGTTCCTGTAAATCCCGGGCGTGCAATCTCGTTGTCTCCTGCTCGCGGTGCTGATCCTTGGCGGCATCGCAACGGTTCTTCAGGCGGAAGAGTCCATCACCGAAGCCGCTTGTTTTAAAACCAGTGCGTTTTTCGCGCCACCGGATTCGCCAGAGTATCGCAAGTATGTTGCGGACCGAGCCATCAAGGTGCTGAATCTCGCGATTGATGTGACGCCCGACTTCACCAATCGCACCATTGCCGGCAAAACGAAAATCACCTTCGAGCCTATCGCAGTGCCGCTGGCGGAATTGTCTCTCGACGCCGTCGATCTGCGGGTGAGTTCGCTCAAGTCCAGCGAGAAAGTGCTCGATTACCAGGTGACGGATGAAAAGATCATCGTCACGTTTGCTGAGGCGATTCCGCCGGCCAAGTCAGCCTGGGTGGAGATCGAACATAGCGCGGAGCCGAGCCAGGGCATTTACTTCCGCACGCCGGAGATGGGTTACAAACCCGGCGACACGCACCTGTTTTCCCAGGGCGAAGAGATTGAGGCGCGTCATTGGTATCCGTGTCCCGACGCGCCGAACCAGAAGTTTACGTCGGAAGTGACCTGTCGCGTGCCGGAAGGGATGACGGCGATTTCGAATGGCCGCAAAGTGTCCGAGACCAAAGATCCAGCGACCGGCCTGGTAGCCTTTGCGTGGAAGCAGGAAAAGCCGCACGCTAATTACCTGATCACGCTCACGGCTGGATATTTTCAAAAGGTGGAAGATCGTTACCGCGACATCCCACTGGCATTTTACACGCCGCCATCGGACATCAACGAGGCAGAGAATTCGTTTCGCGACACGAAAGACATGATGGGATTTTTCGAGAAGGAGATTGGCGTGCCTTATCCCTGGGCGAAGTACGATCAGGTGGTGGTAAACGACTTCGTTGCCGGCGGCATGGAGAACACCAGCGCCACGACGCTAACGGACAGTACGCTGTTCACGGATGCTACCGAAAATATTCGTTCCAGCGAAGGCCTGGTCGCACACGAACTGGCGCATCAATGGTTCGGTGATTACGTCACGTGCAAGGATTGGAGTCACGTCTGGCTCAACGAAGGGTTTGCCACCTACTACGCGCAACTTTATGGAGGTCACAAGCATGGCCGCGATGCGCTGCTCTACAGTCTTTACGGCACGGCTCGCGGCATTGTGGGGCGGACCAATGTGAAAGCTACGGTTGAGCGGAGGTACGATAATGCTCGCGAGTTGTTCAGTTATCTTGCTTATGACAAAGGTGCGTGGGTGTTGCACATGCTGCGTTCGCAGCTCGGCGACGACCTTTATCGCCAGTGCGTAAAAACGTATCTGGAGCGGAATCAGTATGGCTCGGTGGTGACCGAAGATTTCAACCGCGTGATCGAAGAACTTTCGGGCCGCGGCTTCGATCAGTTCTTCGATCAATGGGTTTATCACGCCGGCCAGCCTGAACTCGATATCAGTTATGCCTGGGACACGAGAACGAAGCTGGCGAGAATTTCCGTCCGGCAAACTCAGCGAATCGGCGACGACGTGATGCTGTTCAAGTTTCCGTTGAACGTTCGGTTCAAAACCAAATCGGGGGTCGAAGACCGGCAATTGCTGGTCAGCCAGACGGCGGAGGATTTTTATTTCGCTTTGAACGAAGCGCCCATGGGCGTGCGGATTGATCCTGAGTTGACGTTGCTGGCACGCCTCCGGTTCGAGCCGCCCTCCGCCATGCTGGATGCGCAACTGGAGGATTCGAAAGATGTCGTCGGTCGACTGCTTGCCGTCGAGACCCTGGGCAAGCGGCGCGACAAGGAATCGGTGGCGAAGCTCAAAAAGGCGTTGAACTCCGATAAATTTTACGGCGTGCGCATTGAAGCGGCGAAGGCCTTGCGTTCGATTCACAATGACGATGCGCTCGAAGCGTTGCTGGCTTCCACCGAACAATCCGATGCCCGGGTGCGCGAGCAGGTGATTGGCGCGATTGGCGGATTCTTTCACACGAAGGCCTACGCAGCGGTGACGGACTTGCTCAAAAAGGAGAAGAATCCGGACATCCAGGCCGAGGCTATCGACGAGCTTGGCGCTTATCCGAATTCCGAGGTGCGTGAAATCCTGTTGCGATTCCTCAACACGGCGTCGTATCGCAATGGACTGGCTGCGTCCGCCATTCGCGCGATGCGCGCGGCCAACGACCCATCTTACATCGAGCCACTGCTGCAAAACCTGAGGACCAACGAAGCGGCGTACCCCAGTCGCAGTTTTGCTACCGCTCTGGATACGTTGGCTTCACTGTCGCATGATCGGGATGATCGTGTGGACGCTACACGTGAATTCCTGTTGGGTTACGTGAACCATCCGCGCCGGAGCGTTCGCGTGGGGGCAATCAATGCCTTGGGCACCTTGGAGGACCCGCGCGCGGTGGCAGTGCTGACAAAATTCAACACCGCTCAAAGGAACTCTCCGGAGCAGACCGCGGCCGCCAACGCGATTCGGCGTATCAACTCGGCACCGCGCGTCTCCGATGGTGTGGGTGACTTGCGCTCGACCGTTCTTCAATTGCAGAAGGAGAACAGCGAATTACGCAAGGACTTCAAAGCGCTGGAAAAGAAGTTCGAAGCGCTTGCAGCCCCTCAGCCGGACGCGAAGAAAAAAGCCGCCCCGGTGGCCAAATCACCCAAGGCTAAGTCGAACTAGCAGACGATTCAGCTTGTTCAAGGTTGGACGACGCGGAAGAAGCGTCGCGGTTCAGTGGGATCAACGGCATTGGTGACGGTGAGACTGCCATTGCTGTCGTAAGTGTTCGTGGAACGCACCACCCAGTTGGCGACTGGCTCGTCAGCATTGGTGTGAGTCAAAACGCGAAACTGCCCATTCGTTGCACCCTGATTGATGCTGAAAACAAAATTGGTCGCGTTCAGCAGTTGCGGGTTGGCGAGTTGCGGTTGCGGTGAACTGGTTGAAACCACACTGATCGTGCCATCCACTGAGAGGTTGCTCGTGTTCCAGGCGAGACCCGGATCCAGCGCGGGCAGGGTGAGACTGGCAAAGCTGCCGGGATCGCCCGTGAAGCTGAACAGCTTGAACGTGTCTCCCGCCACGAGTGCCGCACTGAAATTGTTCACGATCAGATGGCCGCCAAAGCTCAAGTTGCCCAGGCACGTCAGATTCGTGCCGGTCTGGTTGAAGCGATTGACGATGAAAACATTCGTGCTGCTGGCCGTCATCGTCAGGTTGTTGCTGAAAGTGACGGTAGCGAACGACGCATTGTTCGTCAGTGTGCCGTTGATGATCACGTGGCCATTCACTTTGGCCCCGCTTTCCACGCGCAGCGCCTGGTTGGGTTTCACCGCGAATCCGGGAGCTGCGGAAACATCCAGTGAAGCGCTACCGCCGATCAGGAAGATGGTGTTGCCAGTGAAGTTGCCGCCGGGCCCGATAGCCATCGGCCCGACACTGGCGGTCGAGGGGCCGTTGTGGCTGCAGACTCCATTGAAGGTGACCAAACCCTGGCCGGTCTTGTTGAAGCCGTAACCGTTCATCGGCCCGGAGATGACGATGCCTGAGGGATTGGTGACGTTGATACTGCGTTGAACCGCATTGGTAATCCAGGTGACTGGTCCGGCGAATTCGATGGGATGAGTGCCACCGATGGTGAAATCGCGATTGACCAGGACCACGTTCGTGATCGCGTTCGCACCGGACAAATTGATACCGGCCACGACGGTGGGCGAGGTGCCTGCGAAAAACGCCGGGTCGCCGAGACTGAGCAAACCCAATCCGGCAGCACGGGGATGATTCAAGGTCACCGCGCCGCCAGCGTGAATAAATCCACCCGCAAAGGAGTTGTCGCCGGAAAAGGTGAGCGCACCCTGTTTGCCGAATGAATTGTTGCGTCGCAGCGCCCCCGGGCCGCTGATGGTGCCGGCGATTTCCAGCACCTGACCATCGTTGGCGCTGATGACTGGTTGCGTGTTCGCGGCGAGGATGATGTCGTTGGTCCAGGTCATCGAACCCCCGCCGCTGTAGGTCAATTCGGAATTGGTATGGGCCAGCGTAACGGGGCCAACGCCCGCCGCGCCCGTGCTGTTGATGGAAATCACGCCGGCACTGGCATTGGTGATACCGCCGCTGAAAGTTCGAGTCCCGGTGAGGACCAGTTCACCCGAGCCGACCTTCACCAGCGCCAGCTTCGCGCCCGGCCCGCTGTTCTGAACCATGCCCGCGATGACGTACGAAAAATTATCGCCCAGGGTGAGGGCTGAAGTTGTCCCGGGTGCCGTGTTGTCGAGCGTGCCGACCCAGTTGCCGGAGCCATTCGCTCCCGTCAGGCCCTTGACCGTGTCATTGAATCCGTTCAGGTCGAGCACGTGGTTCGCGTTGGTCATCCGGATCGTTCCGCCAGTGTCCGGGAGGACGTTATTGGTAAGGAAGCGCACCGTTCCGCCGAGAACGGAAAGACCATTGGCGAACGTGGCGACGTTTGTGCCGCCTAATTCCAGCGTGCCGGGGCCGAGTTTCGTGAGGCCCGTGGCGTTACTGATGATGCCGGTGAAGCGCAACACGCCATCGTTCGTAACGGTGAGCGCGCGATTGCCGTTGTTAAAATCGGCCACGCCCGTGAACGTCAGCTCGTCCGTACTGTCGAAAGTGACCGAGTTGGAAATGCGAATGGGATTGCCGAGCGTCTGGCCGCCGTTGTAGGCAAAGAGTCGGGCGCTCCCGGTCCAGATAAACAGGTTCGTGCCGAGCGGACCGGAAGCGATCGGGTTGCCGAGGGAGCTCGCTCCAATTCCCAGCCGGCCTTCGTTCGCTTGTACTGTGGAGCCGATCCGTGTGGTGAGTGCGCTTCCGAGCCGGATCGTGCCACCGTTGCCAAGTGTCACGGTCGCATCGCGGCCTTGAATGGCGCCCCCGAACGTTAGCGTCCGTTCGCCTGAAGGTGACATCAAGAAGGAAAAGCTGGCCCCGGCGAAATAGACATCGCAGTTCAAGGTGAGACTTGCTGTCCCAGTGCCGAAGGTGATCGGCGTGTTGTTGCTCAATGTTAGCGTATTGCCCGCGGAGATGGTTACGTCACCGCCGGGATTGGCGAAGTTGATTTGATTCCAGCTTGTGTCCGCACCAAGCGAAACCGTGAGGCGTTGTGACCGTGCTGTCAAACAAGGCCACGTCCGCACTGCCGGGTATGAGGTTGTTGGTCCAACTGGACGCGAGATTAAGCGCGTCGCTGTTGTTTTCCTTGGCGCGGGTTGCGGCGGACAGGTCCGGAGCGTGCCCGCCAAGAATCACGAGGGCCAGGCCGAGGGCACAATAGGGTAGGGGTGCGCATCTCATGGTGAATTGGTTTTGGATTTCCTAAACGAATGACGATGCGGGGATTCTTGAGATTAAGTCGCAATGGGTCGAATGGTCCGCACGCATCGCCCGCAAATAATGAAACTAAAATACCGCGACCTGAAATGTTCAAGCCTCGAATTACGTCAATTCAGCGACGCTGAAGACTGGAAGTGACGCGGCTCGCGCGTCATTGGCTTAACTGACAAAGCTGTAGCCGTAGGGCTTGCGCATTTCGCGGGAGAGATGGGTGTTGCCTTCCTTCGCGCCCTCGCCGACGAACTCTTCCTTAACCGGATCCCACTGGTATTTGCGTCCCGTCCGCAGGGCGATGACGATGAGGTGACCGACACTCGCGGAACGATGGCCTGCCTCGACCGGAGCAATCGGAGTTTTGCGCGAACGAACACAGGCGAAGAAGTTCCCCATGTGATCATTGCTGACTTCGAGGCGCGTGGCGTTGTCGGGCAGGGGAGTCTCGATGATATCGTCCTTGCTGGCATTAAGGTCGGCGCGGTTCACCCAGATCCAACCGTCCGTGCCTTCGAACTTCAGACCATTGCGCTGACCATCCTTCTTGATGACGCCGCCGTAGGGGGTGTCGTCCGGCGTGGTCTTCACCACTTGCTTGACGCCGTTGGCCCAGGTGAGCGTGGCTTCAAATTCACTGGGCGTGTTGTAGCCGCCGGGGATTGTTTGAGTTAACGCGCGGCCTTCCACCTCTGTTGGACCCTCCAGCCCAATGGCCCAGCGCGCGATGTCATTGTGATGCGCGCCCCAGTCGGTGACTGGCCCGCCTGAGTATTCCCACCACCAACGGAAGTTCGCATGGCAACGTTCCTTCAAATACTCGACGCTCGGAGTTTGGCCCTGCCAATAATCCCAGTTCAACCCTTCGGGCACGGGAACAGTCTTGAACGGACCATCGCGCAAGCCGGCCGGCACGAACACGTTTACCTGCTTCAATTTTCCAATGCGCCCGTTGCGGACGAGTTCGCAGGCGAGACGGAACTTCTTGTCGCTGCGTTGTTGTGTGCCGGTTTGGAGAATTCGGTTGTTCTCTCGAACCGCTTTGACGAGCTGCTTGCCTTCGTCGATCGTCAACGTGAGCGGCTTCTCACCGTAAACGTCTTTCTTCGCTTTCACCGCGCCATAGTTAATCAGCGTGTGCCAATGATCGGGCGTCGCTTGGACGATGACGTGGACATCATCGCGCTCCAGAACCTTGCGGAAGTCGGTGAACTTCGCGGGCACTTTGCCGTCCTTGGCCAGTTCTTTGGCGGCCAGGTCGATGTGATTCTGGTCCACATCGCACACAGCGACAATGTCTCCAAAGCGGCTCGCATTTTTTGCGTCGCCGCGGCCCATCCCGCCGCAGCCCACCAATGCCACACCGGGACGATCATTCGGACTACGAGTTGATTTCGCTGTTTCCTGCGCCGCTAGTTCGCGCTCCACGAACCAGAGTGGCAAGCCAGTGGCAGCGGCCACTGTGGCACATCGAGCAATGAATGAGCGACGTGAGATTTGAAACGGCTTGGTCATGTGCCTAGTAATGCCGCCGTTGCACGGCAGGTCAAGTCCAACCGCGTCGCAGGAATTGATGACAAACGTAGGGCCGGCGTCGCGCCTGTCTCTAACTTCGACGGGTAGGGACGCGTTCCACCGTGTCCCTTTCTGCCTCAATTTCCCGGAAGTTTTGGGACGCGGATGGAACGCGTTCCTACCAGGTTGTCCTACGACGCGTTGAGAATTTTCCTTGCCGCTTGCTTAACCGCGTCAGCCAACTCGCGCGGCTTGAGCACGACCACATCGCCGCCCCAACTCAAGACCCAGCGTTCAATTTCCACGAGGCTGGAAAGCTTGAGGCGCAACTCCACGCCACCGCCTTTCAGCTCTTTGAGTTGTTGGGATTCGTGCCACTTTTTTTCACGAATGAGGTCGGCGACGCGGGAATTGAACCGCAGCACGACGTCGAATTCCCCTTCGCCGGAGTGAACGCCGAAGCTGCCGCGCAAGCGTTGTTCCAGTGAGAACTTCTGCGGAGCGGCAAAGGTTTTGCCGGTTTGCTTGACCGACTGAACCCGGGCCGGGACAAAGGTGCGGATATCCTTTCGCGCATGGTCGTAGGCGAACAGATACCACTCGCCATTGATGTTCGCCAAGTGGTAAGGGTCGACCAGTCGTGATTCCGCTTCGCGACCGCCTACTTTCCGGTAAGTCAGTTCCAGTTGCTTGCGTTGGGCGGTGGCTTTGGCGAGGGCGTCAAAAATTTCCAGGTTCAACACCGGCTCAGCGCGAGTGCGAAATGAGATAGTCTGCTCAATGTCCGCCAGGTTGAGCGAGATGGTGTCGGGAAGAGATTGCTCAATCTTCCGAATGGCGCTGAGAAGCGGTTTCTCAAACTGCGTGCCGCGATATTGTTCCAGCGCTTTCTCGGCGATGACGAGTGCGACCAGTTCGCCTTCCGTAATGTGCAGGGTAGGGAAGGCGGTGACTTCTGCGGTGTAATGATAACCGAAATTCTGCGGGTGATACTCGATGGGCAACTCCAGTCGATCCCGCATGAACTCGATGTCGCGATGAATCGACTTGGTGCTGACCTCGAGTTCGGCAGCCAGCTTCGTGGCGTTGGGATACTTCCCGGATTGGACGGCTTGATGAATCTTCAGCATCCGCTCCAGCGGCGGGCGCGAAGCCATTTTTCGTGAACTTGATGTGTCGAGCTGTGTTGGCACAGCCCTGAGGATTTCACGTATTGCTGGCCGAGTTCAAAACAAAACTGGTTTCTGTCTCTTCAATCGCACTGCTGGCGACTCTGGACATCAGAGCTCGAATCTGGTCTGTTCCTACCGCGACGTCGTGAGCAATGACGCCACGTTCATCAATCAAATAGGCCACCGGTGTGGCGAACATGGCGTAGCGTCGGGAGATTTCCCACTGCTGCTGCAAGACGATTGGAAAACTCAAATCATGTTCTTTGACTTTGGCGCGATTCTCCTTTGGCTCACCCTTGCTGATCATGACCACCGCGACGCTTTTTGCAGATTCCCTCTCCTCCTCGGGGGAGAGGGTCAGGGTGAGGGGGCGATCGGTAGCGCGTTGCTCGCGATGAAACTTCTCCAGTTCCGGGGCGAGTACATTGCACGGCCCGCAACCCGGACTGGAGAAAACCAGCAAGACGCGGCGTCCGCGCAGTTCTTCGAGCGAGAGATCGCCGCCCCCATCCAATCGCGGCAGACGAAAGTCCGGCGCCGGCGTGCCAGCCTTCAAACCATCGCGCTTGATTTTGCTGTGCGCCAAGGAACGATTGCCGAACCGAGCTGCGCCCGCATTCTCCCCCTCTCTTCCGTTGGAGGAGAGGGCTGGGGAGAGGAGGTGACCATCTCCCGGTTGAGAGTTGAGCGTTGAAGGTGGATGGGAAGAAGTTTGAGCCTCGTTACCTCGGCTGCTACGAGGATCAGTCGCCAACGCCAATAACGCATCCGCACCCATTGCGAGCGGACTGGCAATTCTTCCTTCCGCACTGATCAAGTAACCGCTGGGTGTGCCGTGCGCCTGATAGGCCTTCGCAACCTCGCCATCGTTTTGCAACAGAACAGGACAACCGACTCTGTGCCCGGCAAAAAACTCCCGGTTCTTCTCCGCATCGCCGGTGGTGAGGATGAGCAATTGTGGCGGTGGGCCTCCCGGCCCGCCGTTGAGCTGGGCTTCAAGCCCGGCGGAGTTGTTCGCTACCGGCGGAGAGGCCTTAGAACTTTCCTGCGACTCCGCCAAAGAGATGCCAGTTCCGGGCGGCAGGATGCCGCCCTCTACGGCAGGCTGGAAGCCTGCCGCTACCGCCGCCAGCTTGGGCATCATTTCACGACAGAAACCACAGTCGGGATTGAAGAAGATCAACAACACTGACCGACCGCGGAACTGCGCCAGCGATTTGCGCTGGCCGGAAAGATCCGGCAGCTCAAAATCCGGCGCATCACTGCCGAGTGGCAAGCCTTGCGTCCCTTCGTCGCCGCCGAACTCCATTTCGTCGAGCCGCTTCTCCAGCTCTTCCAATCGCAAAAGGATGCGGCCATTCTGACGAACCAGTTGCCACCCTAGCAAGGCAACGGGAATGATTGCCAGCCAAGCCAGCGCAAACCCCACGATCAGGAATGTGTTCATTCAACGTTCTGCGCTATTCCGGCGGCGTATTATCCAAAATAGTTTCATCAAGGAGGGCACTGGGTCCTGCAGTAGTAGTAGGCCCAAGTGTACGCCTCTTCCGTAGAGCACATGTAGGTGGAGCAAACTCCTTTTCTAACCCTTACACAGCAGTAAGGGTTGTTGGCGAGGTCGCACTCCGCTTTGGTACTGCACACTTTCGGTTTCGGGGCCGCTTCCGTTCTGCTCGCCAGCCCGAAGCACGCCAGCGCCATGCCAGCGAGCCCGGGCCATGTCTTTTGTAAGTTTGTCGAATTGGTTGTTCATATATTTTCTTTCGTCTGGTTATGTTTTCGTTCGCTTCGAATATCCTTGGTCACAGTTCTCCGCCTCAACGGACGCAATCACTTCATTGAGGAATGTGAGCACTTCGTTTGTGTCCACGCGGGCTTTTGAATCCAAGGAAAGGTTTCCTCTCGAAGTGATCGCCACCAGCGTCGGACCTCCGGTCTGCGGATCAAGCCAGAACGTCGGCCCGCCCGAATCACCGCTGGCAGTTCCACCCACATCGTGGACCTTGTTTATGTCCAAAAACAACCATTGCTCGTGCAGGCTGCGAAATGCCGATATAGCATTTCTGCGAAGTCCGTCCGGAGGAAACGGCAGATGTCCCGGGTTGTCGCCCAACTCTACGCCGTACCCGACCACGGTGAATTTGGCCGCATCGTCTCCTTCACGTAACTGGCCGGACGCTTTCAGGCCATCCAGGAAGCCGCGCGGCGGCAAAGGCACGATGGGTATATGTTTCAGCGGCTCCTTGAGAATCGCCACCCCCACATCTACAACAGGAACATTGCCATTGCCCTCGGGCTTGTCGGCATACGCTGGATGGGTCACGACGGCGGAAATGGGATTCCACGTTGCTGGATCTGTCGCGTCACTAGCGAAACTGATCAACAGCTCATCAATCGTCATCACCCCTGCTGCGACCGCCTCCTCTATCGCCAAGGTGCCGTGTCCGGCGCTCAGGACGACGCGGGGATGAATCAATGAGCCGGTACCGATGAACACGGGCGGTGGGTCCGGCGACCAGATGTTGTTTAACCAAACAAACCCACCGACGTTGGGATGCGCATTGCCATCGAGTTGTCCGTTGGTGATGGCTTGGGCTTCGTTCAGGCCAAATCTGGCCAGCGCCAGGCCGGCGAGGCCGAGACCCAATGTTTTGAACGCCTGTCGCCGGGTGAATGATTGCGCCATGCTCTTGGTGAGTTTACCCGGTGAGAGAGCGGTTGGCTGTCGCCCAAAGGTCAATGAGCAGTTTCTCTCACGGGGTGGATCGAATTGACTGTTCATAATTTGTTCGTGCGGCGTGGTTCTTAGGAATTACGGGTGCGGCAACAACGTGAGAGCCAGCGTGCTCATTTACCATTTAATTGGTACCCGGCAGGCGCTGACGCAGCTGGAATAATGAGGACTGCATTTGGGCAACCGAGTTTTGCCGTTGTCACAGCAGCAAGGGCCGACTCCGCTCTCACAGCAACCACCGTAAACGCACCATTGATTACGACCGCAGTCAGCGTCGGTACTGCAACACCGATTTCCCACTGCCTTCGCCTGGTTTACCAGCCCGAAGCAGGCCAGCGCCATGCCAGCGAGCCCGACGCCGAATTTCTTGAGGGCCGCGCGGCGCGTGACGGATTGGGCCATCGATTTTGTTAGTTCATCGAATTTGTTGTTCATGTTTTTTGTTGGGTTTGTTGTTTTTTACTTGTCGATTCCTGTCGCGAAGATGCTGCGTGTGGCCGGTGGTTTACTTCCGACGCGACGGAAGAAAATGGCGGTGACGTTGTCTGGATCCACTTGCGTAAAGGCGGAGACGAAGTCGCTGCCGACCGTGGCCAGGCCGGAGTAGTCGCCGGGATAAAATCCTCCGAAGATGGTTCCGCACGCCTCCATGTTGAAAGATGTGTCCGTCAGGCGGATTTCGTTGCTCCAGTTGGCGGGGTCGGTGGCCGGCCGGTCAGCCGAAGGTTGGCAGCGCACCAACCAGCGATCGGTCGGCAAGCCGGGGCTGGGATCGTTGAAGCGGAAGTCGTAATGGGAAATGCCGATCGTGCCATCGGACGAGACTGCCAGCGTCGGCATGAAAGCCTGTCGATTGAGCGGCGGGATGTTCTGCGGCGTCTGGTTCACGCGGATGGGCGCCGACCAAGTGACGCCTCCATCGGAGGACATCGCGAAAGCAATTTCGTTGTATTGAAAATTGCTGAAGCGTCCGTCTGCCCAGACAGCGTAAATCTTGCCCGCCTGGTCCACCGTGATTGAGGGGTCGTTGACGTCGAGGACGAGCTGGCCCGTTTCCGGATCCACGGTGAAATTGCTTCCATCCTCCCCATAGAGCGGCAAGAGGGTTACGGCGAGGCTCGGATTCGACCAAGTCAATCCGTGATCCGTGGACCGGATCACCTTCAGCCGGTCGTTCTGCTCGATGCCGTGGCCGGAATTTTTCACGTCCACCTCATAGTAAACGTTCACCAAGGTTCCATCCGGGAGCACCAACAACTGGCTCATTTGGACGTAGTCTTGCGGTTTCGGTTGCACGATGGCCCGGGGAGGTTCCCAGGTGTTTCCGCCGTCCGTGGTGCGGGTGAACATCGCCGGTCCGCGGTGACCCTTGTCAGCTCCGTCCCAGATCGCATAAACCCTTCGGGCGTCCGCGGGGTCCGCGGCGATCACCGCCTGGTGCATGTCGCCTGCGAGGCTTTGAAGCAGGACGGGCTGTGACCAATGCAAACCGCCGTCAACGGATTTGCAGACGGCAATGCCCCGAGTTGGCAGTTCGTTGCCGACCACTGCGATGACATAGACATCGCCGTTGGGTGCAAAACAAACTCTTGTGTCTCCTGCTCCCCGAAGGGGCCCGCCGGAACAAACTGTGAACGGCACGGGGACTTGTTGCCACGTGCGACCGCCATCCTGCGAAACGGCGGCGATAATGTTCTGCAAGAGGCCCTGGGTCCAAACGACAACGATGTTCCTCGAATTAACCGGGTTGACGGCCATGAACGGCTCAAAGGCGTCATTGAGTGTCATGGAGGTTGCCGGCAACGTGACGAAAGAGTCATCACAAGTGCCCACGGCGTTGGGTCTGGACAGTTCGATCAGCGGGTCGAGGGCTGCGGCGGAAGTGTTATTGGGAAACATGAGCGCGGCAGTCAATGTCATGCCCGCAAGGCCAACGCCGAATTTTCTCACTTGGGCTTGGTTCAGGCCAAATCTGGCCAGTGCCATGCCGAACGCCTGTCCCCGGGTGACCGCTGTGGTCGAAGGTAGTGTGGATTTAATGTATTGGTTCATGGGTGTCGAGCTGCGGTTCGCGATATTGCTATTTCTCAAGTGTCAGGCCGACCTGGCCGTTACTTTTTACAACAGGAAAGCTGGGAGGACCTTACAGGCTACGGTGCGTTAGTTCCGGGAGGATTGCTGAGCCTTCTCGAACTCAGCCAGTTTCTGCTTCCATTCTGCGGCCTGGTCCGGACGATCCGTGGCTTCGCAGTAATTCACGAGTCGCTCGAGGGCCTCTTTCAGGCGGACTTTGCTATCGGCTGGAATGCTGGTCTCGCGCGCCTTCATTCCCTCGTAACCCGAACGCAGAAACTGGTCGGCGTCGGGGTATTTGGTTTGCCCCAATAGTGCGCCGCCAAGCTGAGACCTGGTGCTGAAGGTTTGCCAATCATTCGGCGTTTGCTCCTCGCGCAATATCAAGCACTCGCGCAAGAGTTCTTCGGCTTCGGCTAACTTTCGCTGGTTGAGCATATAGCCAGCTGTCGCCGCCAGCGCATAATGATCTCGGTACCGTTGGTTGGCTTCGAAAAGTCGTAACCGCGAGAGGTAGTCCTTTTTCGATTCGTCACTTCGCAGCAGGGTTATAGCTTCACGCTGAACGCTTATAGCGTTTGTAAATTGGCCGGTTGCCGCGTAAGCGATAGCCAATGTGTCCAAATACATCGCGTTCGTGCGAGCAGTCGCTTCAACCGCCTTTTCTGCGAAAGCCAGCGCTTGTGAAGGATTGTAGATCTCTGAATCGGGACATACCGCAAGGAATCTCCCCACCGCGTTTAGAATTTGAGCCTGCCCACGTTCCGCGGCTTCACGTAATTCGGACTGAGCCTGCTTCCATTTGCCTTGAGCGCAAAGTGAGGCGGAAAGTCCTGAAACGGCCTCGGCCAGGAAACTTTCCCCGTAAACGAGCTGTTCCCCTTGCCTCGCCACCAATTTTCGAAACATGTCTTCAGCCTCCGCCCAGCGGCCTTGAGACAGGAAGAGTGCCCCGAGGTGTTGGAAGGTATAACGCAAATCAGAATGGTTGCCTCCCAAAAATTTCTGGCGGACAGCCATCGCTTGACGGAAGGCCACCTCCGCTTCGGCAAGCTTACCTTGAACTTGAAGTGCTTGGCCGAGAATGTCTGAGATGTGGCCCAGGGCAGGATGGTCTTGGCCATAACGTTTCCGATAACTCTCCAGAGCCTCATTGGCCAGCACTTCAGCCTCCGGAGACTTGTTACGTCGAGTGAGAACAAGAGCTAGGCGACAGAGTGTGTCGGTCGCTTCAAGACTGCCGCTACTTAACGCGGATCGCTGAATCGCGAGGGCTTCGCGCAACAAGGTTTCGGCTTCGACAAGCGCGGCCTCACGCCTCACAAGGTGAAGATCTGCTTGAAAGTAAAGTATTAAGCCCAGATTGCTAAGTGGTTGGGCGACTTCCAAACAAGATGAACCCCGCAACCTTCGCAGCATGGTAAGCGACCGGCGGCTCATTTCCTCTGACTCGTCTAAATAGCCCTGTGCTGAAAGAGCAACCGCCAAATCCCTGAGCGAATTGGCTACATAGCGATTTTGTTCGCCGTAGATGTGCCTTCGAATTCCCAACGCTCTCCGGTACATCACCTCGGCCTTTTGGTTATCACAGACTGCCATATACACATCGCCAATGGTGGTGCGCAGGTCGGCTTCAACTTCCGGTTGATTGACCAGATTCGTTTCCACTTGTTCGGTGGCCTTAGCCAGAATTTCCTTGAGCAGGGCCGTATCCCGGCCAAGCGCCACTGATGGTCCGACACCTTTGAGCATGTCTGTCAGGAACTGCGCAAATTGCACGCTCTTCTGTTCGGCCCGAGTTGCCCGAACTGCTTGCCAGGTGCTTAACGCAGCGCCGATTACCAGCACGAGGATAACGGTCGCCGTCGCTGCAAAACCGAATTTGTGCCTCCGAACTGTCTTTTGAAATTCGTAGAGCTTGCTGGGAGGGCGGGCAATTACGGGCTCATTGTTTAGATGCCGTTCGATGTCGCGCGCCAAACCGGTGGCAGTTTCGTAGCGCCGAGCACGATCTTTTTCCAAGCACTTCATCACGATCCAATCGAGATCAGACGGGATTTCCGATTTCCGATTTTCCATTTCCGATTTTTCCGATTTCGGACTTCGGGTTTCGGATTTCGTTGTTTGTGTCAACCGCGTGCTGGGCCTTACCGGGTCGACCTCGCGGATGGTGCGGCGCATCTCATCCAGACCTGCGGCCACCAGTTCTTTTGTGTCGAAGGGAGTAGTGCCAGTGAGCAATTCATAAAGCAGCACGCCCAGACTGTAGATGTCGCTGCGCGTGTCCACATCCAGCGAGCCGAGCTGAGTCTGCTCCGGACTCATGTAGGCTGGTGTACCGAGGAATTGTTCGAAGGCGGTGAACAGCGTTTGATCCGTGAGCCGGCCTTGAGTCGCTTTGGCGATGCCGAAATCAATCACCTTCGGCACGGGTTGGCCGTCCTGCAGCGCCACCAAAATGTTCGAGGGCTTGAGATCACGATGAATGATACCTTTCTGATGGGCGTGCTGGACCGCTCGGCACACCTGAATGAACAGGTCTAGTCGTTGACGGGTGTTGAGTTGGTGCTGATC
>DASUGI010000295.1:0-9698 GCA_036274115.1 Verrucomicrobiia bacterium | reverse complement strand
GTTGTCGTTCGCCAGACTGCCGTCGGAGCTGATCAAGTTGCCATACGGATCGTACCGGTAGCTCGCCGCCAAACTTTGGCTGCCGCCCACCAGGTAAGTCACGTTCCCATTGCCATCCGCATGATAAAAGTTGTGCGTGCTCCAGTTGCCGGAACTGTGGTCGTGCGAGCGCGCCAGTAATCCGCCAATGCCACCCGCGCCTTCCAGGCTGCCGCTCAGGTCCGTGCCGCGTGTGTAGCTCACCAGCGGTACGTTGCTGCCATCCCGTTCCTGGATCACGCGCCAGCCGTCGTAAATGTAGCGTGTTTCTGAAGCCAACTGCCAACTGGAGCCGCCGCTGTCCGCCACATATTCCAACCGCTGGCGTAGCCGGCCCAAACCGTCATACTTGAATTCCGTGTAGCGGTCATTGGCGTTCTGCGGTGAATCCCACCAGTTCAACGGTTGATAAGATTCACTGTGCATCAGGAACTGCAAACGGTTCTCGTCATCGTAAAAACAGGTGTCGATGAAGGCCGCGTGATCAATGTTCATCATGGTGAGATTCCCATTGGCGTCGTACGTGGCATCATGGTTGCCATAGTAACCGTAGGTATAGGCGTTGGTCAGTTGATTGAGGCTATCCACCGTAAACGTGTCCACGTAGACCGCATCCTGGGCATTGGTCCGACGGGTCAAATTCCACGCGGCATCATAAACGTAACCCCGGTCATCGTTGTTAACAGAACTGTCGGCAATCTTTAACTGCCCGATCTTGTCGTAGGTGTAATCCGTGGTGCTGGTGTCAGGAAATGTTTGTTGCGTGCGTTGGTTGCCCATGTTGTAGGCGTAAATGTGCGAGTTGAGAGTTGAGTGACTGCTGCTCTTCAACGTGGTGCTCAGCAGCCGCGCGTTCACGTCGTACAGGTTCGTGATGTAACTGGTGTTGGGCAGGGAAAGTTTTTGGATGAGAGTTGAGGGTTGAGCGGCGGACAATTGATAGACAAACGCGCCCGCTGGGCTCGTAACATTGGTCAAGCGTTTGGCGGCATCGTAGGCAAAGCCGTTGGTCCACTTGCCCGTGGGCTGGGCCAGGCTTAACGCCGTTCGCAAACGGTTGTTGTAACTGTTCGTCACGGTGTCATCGGCAAACGGACCGTCCTCGGTCCACAGTTGTCCGCCGAGGGCATAAGCATACTTGTTCGTGCCCACGGCATCAATCATGTTTGTGACCCGGTTAAGCGGGTCGTATTGGAATGAGACATCCGGGCTGGCCGGATAATTCACAAAAGTCAGATTGCCGAGGGCATCGTAGGAATAGCTGGTCGTGCCTTTCGCAGCACTCCAGCGGTTGGTCAATCGACTGTTCGGATCGTATTTGTAACGGAGAATTTCAGTTCCTGCCTGGTCCAATTTGTTGGTCACCCGGCCATACTCGTCATACTTCCATTTGGTCACCTGGTTCTTGCCATCCACCAACGCAATCAAATCCCCGGCAGCGTTGTTGGTGTAGCGGATGAGTTCCCAATTGGCGTTCGTTTCGAACCGCTTCCTTCCAGCCTCGTCGTAAGCATAGAAATTGGTGTAACCCAGTTGATTGGTGTAGGCCACCAACCCTCGCGACGAATAGCCGAAGCGCTCCACGCCGTTGTCAGGATACGTGCGCGTGCGCAACCGATGCAATTCATCGTAGGTGTTGGTAATGGTCACGCCATTGGCGTCGGTCACGTAAATCGCGTGATCCTCAATGTCGAAGACCGTGAACTGTTCCGCCCCATAGGCGTTGGTAATGCTGGTGAGCAGGCCCTGGTTGTTGTAACCGAACCAGCGATAGCCCCACGCGTCGCCCGTGACAATGGTCCGCTGCAACGAGTCATACCAATTGGTCACGGTGGCATCGGGGTGATAGATGTGCGTGCGGTTGCCTTGGAGATCGTAACCGAAACTCGTGACCAATTGCACCGGGGTATTCCAGGCATTGGTGATGGACATCAACGCCCCGCAATCGCAAAGCCCGTAACGCGTGACGACACCGTTGGCATTGGTCTCGGCGACTTTCTGGCGGATGCCATTGTACGCGGCATAAGACCAGAAACCCATGCGGTCCTTCGTGGCCGTGATGTCCAACGCGGTGTAGATGTTCGAGGTCGTTGTGCCATCGGGATATTTTCTGCCGGTCAGACGCGAGAGACCGTCCCAGTAATTCGTCACGGTGAGTCCGCGTTCATCGGTATGGGAATAAACCAGGTCGCCCGAGTACGTGTAGGAGTTGGTGCGGTTGATTTCGAGGTCGATGGTTTTCTGCAAACGGTCCTCGGCGTCGCCACTGGTGAAATAAATGTTCGTGGTGGTCAAGCCGCCGGGCGTGTGGATGCTGGTGAGTTGGCGGCTGGCGTTGTAGGTGAATTTCGTTTCCTGGTTGAGCGCGTCGTAACTGGCGTCCACCTGATGGTAGGCGTTGCCAAAGTAATTGCTCACCACCTGCTCGCCTTGTGGCCCGATGTGCAGCACCAGATCAACGCCGTTGCCGGCGTAAGTAAAGGTGTTGGTGCGGGTGCCAATGCTTGCATTCGGTTGCGTGTAGGTCTCAACCATTTTGGTCTGATGGCCGATGGCATTGTACTCGAAATACTGATACCAGGTGTTGCCGTCCGGCAGGACCCGAGCAATCACCGAAGGCATTTGGGTGCCCGCGCCGATAGGCACTTTCTCCGGGTAGGACGGATTCTTTCCCGCGTAATCATACCAGGTTACCAGCCCCTCAGTGCTTCCATCCGGTGAAGGCTTTTGCTCCCAGGACAAAACGTCACTGATGTGCAGGTGGCCTCCATCCTACTCATCGTGATGCCAAAGCCAATGGCGGATTCGCGCCCGCTTAAACTCATCCCAATCCCAGCTTTCAATATCCACATTGCCGATTCCAGCCAGTTGGAGCGGCCCCCAGTAATAGGTGTTTCCGGCCACGCGATTGGTATCCAAGGTGCCCACCGGCAAGCCGCTGGGAATAACGCTCGGATTGAAGGTCGAAGGAATTGGCACACTGGAAACAGCGTGATCCGCTTGCAAATATAAATGTTTTCCACCGTTGGGCTCGGTGATCAGCAGGGTGGTTCCAAAGTCGGTCATTCTTAACGCCGTCCACCCGTTATAGAGCGGGACAAGGTCGCCCAGGTACTCAAATTGAGTTGTCCCGTAAGGTGTCGTCATGGTCGCCAACGGCCAATAGGGATACGAAACGGAATCCATTATCGTTTCATCTTCCCGATACGTGAAGGAGGTGGGAATGTCCGCCGCATCAACGATGTTGGTCAGATACCAACGGCCATCGGCCCGTTGCTCATACGCGAATGAGGCGGTGTAACCTCCCGGCGCGTTCACCTGCGTCGCAACCCGGTTGTTTGCTTCGTCCAAATCGCCGTCCAAATTTCCATAGACAAACGTGGTTACGCCTCCCGCAGCATCGGTGATTTCCTCCAATCGCCCATACCCATCATAACTGAAAAGCAACGCATGGCCGTTCGGGTCGGTGATGCTGGTCAGTAAAAATCCGCTTCCCGAGGCAGCCTGGGAATACTCCAAAATGGAGCCGTCACTCTTGTAGATCTTCCCCCCGGTAATGAGTCCTCCACCATCGACCAGGATTTCAAGCCGCGCACCCGAATGCGAGTGAGGATCACTGATGAGGGGACTGCTGAAACTGAAAATGATCCGACCTCCGAGTTGATTCCAGTGCGCGGCGTAGTAACCCGATATCACCAATTCCGAACTCCAGATGCTGTGCCATTGCGCGCCGAACAGCGGATTTAAGTCATGTCGAGGGTAATACCCGTAATCTGTCGGACGCCAGGTTTGATAGACTAAATCCACGCTCACTGCCGGACCCAACGCAGGAAAGTATCGCATGGGATTGTCAAATAAACGGTAATCGGCCTGCCCCTCCCACACTTTCCAAATTGGCATCCCGCCGCAGTTCCAAAGGCAGTTGACGTTTCCGCCGTCGGTTGGACTCGGCGATGACTTATCGCTTCCTTTTTGGTGAGCACCGTCGCCCGGCGCGAAACTGCTTCCGCTGCCACCTGTCCCACTTGCGCCCGGCGGACAAGGACAGGTTTCGCACGGTGGAGGCGGGGTGGTCCATTGCGGCGGACAATCCGATAAGGCGAAGTGACTCCCGACAAACATCATTGAAACCATTACGAAGAGCAGCCGGATATTGTTTTTCATAAGCGTCGTGACTTCAGCGTTTGTTTTGGAACAACCGAGAAACACCACGAAAGAAGAAAGCTCAGGCGGACACTTGCTGGTTTCGATTCTCTGGCCCAGAACGAACCACAGGTTTATCAACTCGCAAAATTCTATTTATTAACAAATTAGTGACAGCTTGATGACAGTGCCCGGCAGAAACGGCTCCACCCATTAGTACCTCAACCGGCGCGCCGTTCGGAAGGCGGGAATAACTTGACGGAGCTTGGTGCGGTTTGGCTTGTTAGGCGCGTCTGCGTCTCGGCGGAAGGTGAGACCCGTTCGTCATTGGTGCGGCAGGTACAGCCCGTCCATTACTGAGCCCCGCGGAATTGAGTGAGTCAGACGAAGTCGCCGGAGCGCGGGCTTCAGCCGCGTAAACGCCGCGCTCCTTCACTCAATTCCGCAAGGATCAATAGTATGGTTCCTTCGGTCTAGCGATGAAGGCCCTGGCGATGGCGGGGCGCCAAAGCGTTCTGCGGCGATCCCGTTGCCCGCCGCCCACGCGCTGCGCAAGTTGGGCCGTGATCTGGCGCTGGCGCGGCCGGAAGCGCGGGATTTCCACGAGCGACATGGCCGCGCGATTGTTTGTCGGTCGCAATACCCTTTGGCGGCTGGAACGCGGCGACCCGACGGTCGCGCTCGGCACGCTGGTGACGGCCGCGTTTGTTCTCAACTTGCATGATCGTCTGGCCAACCTTGCCGCGCCGGCCAGCGATGATCTGGCCCTCAGTCTGGACGAGCGCCGGTTGCCCCAGCGCATCCGCCGCAAAAGCGCATGAGCATCGAAGTCCACCTTGATTGGCCGGGCGAAAGTCAGCTCGTCGGGCGGCTCGATGCCGTCGAGCGCAGCGCCTCGGTGTCCTTCGAGTAGGCCTCCGAATGGCTTCAACGCGAGGATGCTTTTGCGATTGATCCCACAGCGTTACCGCCGCAACGCGGGGGACGGGGTGTTTAGTTTGGGGCGAATAGTTTTCCCCTGCTGACTCACCAAACCTCGACAGGGCCTTTGGGCACGGGGATGTGCTCGCGGGTTGCCGCTGCCGGGTCCCGCATAAACGACGCCACCATTTCCGGCGGTGCGAAACGTGGCAACAATTCGCCGCGCTCATCCAGGAACTGCTGCCTCCAGCGTTGGTAGCTTGAAAGCACGTCGTGGAATTCCGCGTGAGTGGAGACGTGGACGACGCGCTTGTTGAATTCGTTAGCCGGGCCGAATCGTTTCGAGTACCACGGCGCAACCTTGCGGAACATCCGGCAACCCAGTTCCTCGCCGAACACTTCCACCATCAAATCCAAATGCCGGCACATCACCCGGACTCGTTCGGCAAAGCTGGGTTCAGGCAGCAGTTCGCCGGTGGCGAGGAAATGATTCGTGTGTTGAAAAATCCAGGGATTGTAAAACGCGCCCCGACCAATGCTCACACCCGTACAGCCGGTCTCATCAAGCATCTTCTTCGCGGCCTGCGGCGTGATGACGTCGCCATTGCCGATGACCGGAATGGATTTCACCGCTTCGACAACTTTCCGAATGCCCATGAGGTTCACCGTGCCGCCGAAGCCTTGTTCCCGCGTGCGGCCATGCACAAAGATGGCCGCTACGCCCGCATCCTCCAGGGCTCGCGCCAAATCGGGCGCGGTGAGATTGTCGTCGTCCCAACCGAGTCGCATCTTGGCGGTGATGGGAATCTTCACCGCGTCAACCATGCCCCGGACGAGGGCCGCGGTTTTGTCCAATTCGGTCATCATCGCCGAGCCGCCGCCCACCTTGCAGACCTTTTTCACGGGGCAACCCATGTTGATGTCCACGGAGGCAACCCCGCGCGACTCCAGAAATGCCGTCGCATCACGCATCTCTTCGGGCACGCTTCCGAAGAGCTGAACGGCCAGGGGGGAATCGGCCGGAGTGGTCTCAATGAGCTTGAACGCCTTTTCACGTTTCTCCAGCAACGAGCGCGCGTTGACCAGGTCCGTCGTACAAAGGCCGACCCCTCCGACTTCCCGCACGACGAGGCGGAACGGCAAATTCGTGTAACCCGCCAGCGGCGAGAGGAACAGGTTTGAGCTTAATGTCAGCGGACCAAATTGCACAACCGGACCAGTGTAGCGGAATCGGGAAGCGACACCAGAAGCGAAAGTGCCTAGCGAATCCGAATAAACATCTTACCTGGCAGTTGTTTGATTACCCGTTTCATTTCAAGGCTAAGCAAGGCGACGCTCACCGCTGAGCTCGGCAGCCCGCTCTTGCGAATCACCTCATCGATGCTGGTTTCGTCGTCGGTTCGAAGGGTATCCAGGACCTTTTGTTCGTTCTCAGAAAGTTCCAACGCCGGAAGCATCCCGGTTTCGCCCGGCGATGGCGGTTTGTTGCTGGAAGGGAAGAGATATTCGAACTCGCTGAGAATATCTTCCGCCCCTTCGCAGAGTTTCGCGCCCTTTTTGATCAGTTCATGGCAGCCTTTGCTGCGCGGAGAATCGATCCGCCCCGGCACGGCAAACACCTGTCGGCCATATTCGGTGGCAAAGTTCGAAGTGATGAGCGCGCCACTATGCAAGTCGGCTTCGACGACCACCGTGCCCAGGGTCATGCCCGCAACGATACGATTCCGAATCGCAAAGGACTGTTTGTCGCCATTCCGATTGAACGGGAACTGGGTCATCACCGCCCCGTTTTCGGCGATGCGCTCAAACAGCTCCTTGTTCTCGGGCGGAAAGACGATGTTGATGCCGGTGCCCAGCACGCAAATGGTCCGGCCCTTGGCGGCCAGCGCCCCCTGGTGCGCCGCCGTGTCAATTCCGCGCGCCCCGCCGCTCACCACCGACACGCCAACGTACGCAAGCTGATACGCCAGTTTGCGAGCGGTCTCGATTCCGTAATGGGTGGTTTGCCGCGAACCCACCAGGGCGATGGCGTTTTTATCTTTCCCGGTGATCGCGCCTTTGACGTAGAGGACAATCGGTGGGTCGTAGATCTCGCGCAGTGACGCGGGATATTCGTCATCCGATTGAATGATGACGCGGCAACCGAAATCCGCAATGCGCTTTAATTCACCGGCCAGATCGGTGGATTGTTCCCAACCGGCTATGGCTGCGGCAACATCGTCGCCGATTCCGCGGACCTGGAGGAGCTGGCTTTTTCCGGCAGCGAGAATGGCCGGCGCATCACCGAAGTGCTCGAGCAATTGTCGGACGCGAACTGGGCCGACGCCTTCGATGAGATTGAGGGCGACGTGCGCTTCACGGGAGTCCATGTCCCGAGATTATGGCTTGGGTCTAAAGAACGCCAGAATACGATTTTCATGGGTTAACTCGGGAAAAGCATTTTTGCAGTTGAACCGGAAGGTGAGGCCAGCTGCGATCCGGCCGAATCTCTGCGGCGGTGTCCGATGCGTTACAACTTACGTGCATGTGGCGATGTGCTCGGCGCAGGGTTTGCAGTTTCCATGCCGCGATACCACGTGAAGGAAATGCCAAGCTTTTGCCCGACGATGCTTTATCCACTCCCCCGGCATCTGGTCGAAATCAAGACAACCCGTGCGTTCGCGGGACCAAGTTTTGAACAGTCAGCCATTTGCCAGTCACCACTCCGCACCACTCCGGACTTCGACTTGCCTTCCGGCCGGCTTTGGTGCTCCCTGAGTCCATGAAACCTGTGTCTCTGGCCGGAGTCACCCTGCTGTTGTCGCTGCATGCTGTGGTTGCGAGCGAATTCCACGTTTATGTCGGGACCTACACGGGCCCCAAGAGCAAGGGCATCTACCTTTCCCGTTTCAATTCCACCAGTGGCAGGCTGACGGAGCCTCAGCTTGCCGCAGAAACGCGGAATCCCAGCTTCCTCGCCGTCCATCCGACCGGGCGGTTTCTTTACGCCGTGGGAGAAGTAAACGACGCTCAAGGCAAACGCGCCGGCGCCGTAGTCGCGTACGCCGTGGACCCAAAGACGGGCAAACTGACCCTGCTGAATCAACAGACTTCCGGCGGCACTGGACCTTGCCACATTTCCGTAGATGCCACGGGCAAGTGCGCACTGGTTGCCAACTACGGCTCCGGCAGCATCGCGGCATTGCCCATCAAACCTGACGGCAGTCTTGGCGAGGCCGCCACAACCATTCAACACACCGGTTCGAGCGTGAACCCGCAACGCCAGGCAGGACCGCACGCGCATTTCATCTGTCCATCGCCAGACAACCGTTTCGCACTCGCGGCCGATCTGGGTTTGGACAAAGTTCTGGTCTACCACCTGGACGCTGCAACGGCGAAGCTCGAGACGAATAATCCGCCGTACGCCGTTGTCGCTCACGGTGCCGGCCCCCGACACCTCGCATTTCATCCCAACGGCAAGTTTGCCTACGTCATTAATGAAATGGCACTCACGGTCACTACGTTCCGTTACGATTCCGCTCGAGCGGTGTTGTTCGAGGAACAGACGGTCTCTACTCTGCCGGCGGGTTACACCGCTACCGCGCGAGATTCTGGCGGGGAGATTGCAATGCATCCCAACGGCAAATTCGTTTACGGTTCGAATCGGGGGCATGACAGCATCGCCGTTTTCGCCGTGGATGCGAGTACCGGCAAGCTCGCGCTCATTCAAAGCGAACCTGCTCAAGGCAAAATTCCGCGCCACTTTGCAATCGATCCGTCGGGGAAATGGCTTTTGGCGGAAAGTCAGAATTCCGACAGCATCGCCATCTTCGCCATTGATGCAACGAACGGGAAACTGAGCCCGACCGGTGAGCGGGTCAGTGTCGGTTCGCCTGTTTGCGCCGTGTTTGTGAGTGCCAGGAGTGAGCTCCGTTGAAGCGGGCGCACGGCATCCGCAAGGTTTGCGGAAAAATGCCGTTGCCTTCAGGCGAGTGGCTGGCAAGCTCATCTCCTCGTGAGTGCATTCCTGCCCATGGCGAGGGTCACGGCATTGAAAGGCCCGGCATTCTCCCTTCCCATCGCGCTCCTGCTGATCGTGGTAGGCTGCTCCAAATCCAATGCGCCAGTGGATTTAAAGGCCGGTCTGGTCGGTAATTGGTCCCCTGACGATGCCAGCGGCTTTGTTTTAACGGGCGGCGCGACTGTGGCATCGGGCACAAACGGCAAGGTATTCTCGTTTAACAACACGGGAGGCAGCGTCGTGGTGTCGAATGCAGCGCAGCTGAATTTTTCGAAGGAAAAGAACTTCTCCATCGTCGCCCGGATCAAACCGCTGCGGGCGGACACGCCGTTTGGTGTTATGTCCATTTTGGACAAGCGTCAGGTAAGTGGTGCCTCCGCCGCATTGGGTTACACGCTTCATCTGGAAGATGGACGTTTGGCTTGTCAATTGGCGCCGCGCGTGCCCTGGCTGACCTTTGGCGATTTCAAGTCACCCGTTCGCCTCATCGGAGCCTGGCAGAAAAGAAAGGCACTCGCGCCCATGGCCTTTGCCCGGTTTGTTTCACCGTCACCGGATCTCCGCGATGGACAGTTTCACGATGTGGCGCTCACCG
>DASUGI010000294.1:0-2470 GCA_036274115.1 Verrucomicrobiia bacterium | reverse complement strand
TATCTCCAGAACTGACGGCATACCACGCCCCGCTCTGCGCAAACGAAGCTGACTGCAGCACAGTGAGGTCTCGCCAAGGAGCAGGCACGCCATCCTCAAAATCGCCGTTCAAGGTAGTGCTTCCAATCAACAGTGTCCCTTGGCCATACAGCGGAAGCAGGGAGCAAAGCAAACAAAGTAGTGCGTGCGCTTTCATAGTGATCTCTAACGACCAAGCTCAGCGACCGCCGCCGGAAACGCCCGGTCGGCTGCAACAGTCGCGAACAAATTACCTGAACCGTCCAACTGCCCAGCGGGGCGGCGGTTCGCTGCAGCGCTCTGGTTAGCGAACCAACCTCGGCGGCCGAGGAGCAATGACGTAAGAAACTTTTCAGTCATGGAGCGTCACTTGTGTTCGCATCGTTTTTGGTTTTTAGTTGGGGCTGGCGGGTGGTGTCGGCACCGTACCCCGGCCTGCCAATGGTGCTTCGTATAGCCCGTGGGTTAGCTTGGGGCCGCAGCCGCCGTGCAAGTCACTGGTGAGAAGTCTGACGTTAGCGCGTCTGACTTCATCCCGTTCAGGAGATTGCTCACTTGCTTCTTCGACGCTGCGGGCCGCGCCACCCGCCATCAACCTTAACCAAAGGCACTGTATGGCTCCGCTGTTCAAAGGCAATCCGCCAAAGCAAAAATCCTCGCATCCCAAATCCCTCCAGGTCCTCCATCTCCACGCCGCGGGAATCGACCTCGGCGCCCGCGAGATTTACGTCGCTGTCCCGCCCGACTCGTGCGCGGACAACGTCCGCAGTTTCCCCACGTTCACCGAAGACCTCCACGCCCTGCGCGATTGGTTGCAGCAATGCGGCGTGACTACCGTGGCCATGGAGTCCACGGGCGTCTATTGGATTCCGCTGTTCCAAATCCTCGAGGCCGCCGGGATCGAAGTCTGCCTGGTCAATGCGCGCCATTGCAAAAATCTGCCCGGTCGCAAGACCGACGTGCAGGACTGCCAATGGTTGCAATACCTGCACAGCGTCGGTCTGTTGCGCGGCAGCTTTCGTCCGGCGGATCAGGTGTGCGCCGTGCGCACGCTCCTGCGGCATCGCGAGGCATTGGTGCGCGGGGCGGCTCGTTGCGTCAGCCACCTGCACAAGGCGCTCACGCAGATGAATGTGCAACTCCACCATGTCATCAGCGATCTGACCGGCGTGACGGGGCAGGCCATCTTGAACGCCATTCTCGCCGGCGAACGCGATCCGCAGAAGCTGGCCGCGTTGAAAGACCATCGCATCAAAGCCAGTCGGGACGTGATCGCCAAAAGTCTGCGGGGCGACTGGCGGGGGGAACATCTCTTCACCCTCAAGCAAACGCACGCGCTCTGGCAACAACACCAGACCTTGATCGCCGAATGCGACGCGCAGATCGAGGCCATGCTCCAGGCGTTTGATTCCAAAGTGGACGGCAAAGCTGCACCGGTGCCGCGGGATCGGACGAGTCACCGGAAGCAAACGGCGACGCGGGTGGGCACGCGGGAGGCCTGTTACCGCGTGTTGGGCGTGGACCTGACCGCCGTGCCGGGTTTTCAAACACCGACCGCGCTGGTGTTGCTGTGCGAACTCGGACCGGAGTTCGCGGAGAAGTTCCCGACGGCGAAACATTTTGGAAGTTGGCTCGGGCTGTGTCCGGACAACCGGATCACGGGCGGGAAGATTTACAGCGTCAAGACCCGGGACGTGAAGAGCCGGGTGGCCGAGGCGTTACGACTGGCGGCGCAGAGCCTGTGGCAGGCCAAGAACTACTTCGGCGATTTATACCGGAGATGGAAGGCGAGGTTGGGCAGTCCCAAAGCGATCACGGCCATGGCGCATAAGCTGGCCCGAATCCTCTGGCACATGCTCAAGTTCAAGGAAGCCTTCAACCCGGAAGTCTTCGCCAAAGAGGAGGCCAAACTGAAACGCAAGAAGCTCCAACGCCTGCACGACATGGCCGCGTCCCTCAACTACCAACTCATACCCCAACCATGAATACCAATGACTTGGAGAGCTAGTTTCTCAGGAGGTGTCTTATGAATGCTCAATCCGACCATCTCCGTGAGTGCAACCCTGATGCCAAGCGAATCCACTTAGCGACAGGACCGCAGCAGTATCCAACCTTTTCAGCCTTACTGGCTGCGGTAGAGGCGTGCCCACAATGTCGAGGCTATTGGGAAAGAAGGATGCCAGGTCGCCTTCAAGAAGCGCTCGACCTTTGGCGGGAGGAAGGTCGCCGCGAAGTAAAATGGCATCAACCCTCTCAACATCTGGCGAGCCCTGAAACTCAGCAGCCGCCTAATCAATGCTCTTGTAATGTTTCATATAGCGATAGTCTGACACCTAACGACCAAGCTCGTCGTTTTTGTCTTCTCTGGAGGGCTTTGAGAACCAGTCATTTAGCGCTCAAATCGTCAATAGAATCAGGCATTTTCTCTATTCTTGCAAGTCTAAACAGGCGG
>DASUGI010000293.1:0-3150 GCA_036274115.1 Verrucomicrobiia bacterium | reverse complement strand
CCAGATCCCAGTTCAGCACGGTGGCGGAACTGTTCAGGAACGAAATCTCCCGGGTGCGCTTGAGGAGTTGCCGGTACGGACCGAATTCAGAAGGCATCATGCGCCGGGCATTGAACTGATTTCCGGGAGAATTCTCAAGCTTCAGAACGGACGTAGCGGCGGGCCTCCCGGCCTGCCGTAGAGCCGGGCTTCCAGCCCGGCGGAAGCCGCCCGCCACGTCAGGCAGGATGCCTGACGCTACGGGTTGGTTGCGGGCTGCGGGTTGAGCTTGTAGCGCCGCGGAGCAGCAGCGCGAGCGACCCATCAGACAGGGAGCGATTTGATCCGATGACGCAAGAGAATGGCTGAAACGCCAACGATCGCAAAAACAGCGACCGAGGGCTCGGGAACGGGAACAAACGCCAATCCACGCACCTCGAGGAGTCCGGCTGACACCACATCTGAATGCGCAACGGTTCTATTGGGCCAAGATCCGGCAATTAGAATCGTGGAGATAAGGATCGCACACGCGAACCAAAAAGCCTTGGTGAGAACCCAAAGATAGAGCGCTTCTCTTAATGTTTGAAACCCTTCGTCATGATTCATAGACCCGATGCGTATTATTCCCTGGGGTGCATTGCTTTCTTGAAGGACTGAGCTAACTAATGGAGGGGACCCGTACCCCATGAGATGAAAACGTGTTGCAGCGTGGCCGCCTCCAAGCTTTCTGATGGTCAACATCGGCTTCATGCCTTGTCGCGGCCGTATCTCACGGGGTGAAGATTGTTTGACGCCAAGCAGTGCACCAGGGCGTTCTTGGTTCTGCGTTCCAGATTCCAGGCTTTGTCGTAGGCATAGCCGAATTGCTCGTTCAGTCGCGGGGTGGTGGTGTCACTTTCCCAACCCTTGGCGGTCTTCAACTGGCCAATGTCATCACTTAAATGTTCTCTCGAACAATTCTTGATTCCAAGGATTTCCAATAGTTGGCTTCAGGATACCTTTGCTATAACCGTAATTTTGGTCTTGGTGAATGAACGCCCACGGTTCTCCGTTTACATAAAGTGCAACGCTATGCCCAGATTCCGCCCACTGGACTGAGAACAACGGAGGACTGAGAAATCTCCTGACATCAATTTCCCGCTCAGAACGAATATTCATCCGCCGGAGCAGCAGGTGATCAATCCATTTTGTCAACCGGCTTTGCTTGCTGCGAGACGCAAACGGTGCGGCGGAGAGATATTTTTGGATTTCTCCTAAGTCGTGCCAACAAAGTCTAGCCAGAAGTGGCCTGCTCCTGCGAAAAATGTACGTTGTCGGCGCGCTCTTGTAGATAGACTCTTGAAACGATCCCATATCGCATAGCGCAGATAACTTGAAATACGTAATGTGACCGTCATCGCAAACTTGAGCACTACGAAGCGAGATAAGATTTTCTTCCTCGAATAATATTTGAATTGCCATTTTATTTGCAATTAGCGGCTTTTTCTGCGGCGTCCCGGTACCGCTTCTGCAGCTCTTTCAGGGCGGTTTCAGCTAAGTCGAACGCCTTTTCCGCCTCAGCCAAATCCTCCTTACTCCGGATGGCTCTAGCTAGGTCTTCTGCTGTCGCTTGAACACTCTGTTCGGAATTGAGAACGCCACCTTTGGCGGCGTCCCGCATAATTCGCTTTTCCGCAAGATCCTCGGCGGCCCTCGCCATAGCTCGTTCGGCAGCTAACATTTCGCGAACGGCTAGCTGTTTTGCGACCGCTTGAACTCCAGCCTGAACTCCAGCCTTAACAAGCGAACAACTTGCTTTTACTAAGCCAGCCCACATTGCTGCGTCAAATAAGGCGTAGGATTGATCGGTTATCCCCCCCGGATATGCCGGCCGCGGCGCCCAGTCTGAAGGTAAGTTCGGCACAGGCGTCCAGTTTGGAGGAGGCCAGGATGACGGTTGCTGATCCCAAGGCCAAGAAAGCGGTGGTGGTCCACTTGAGGTCCCCTGATACCCCCCACCACCAGACACAGGGTTTCCGAAAAGTCCCATGGGATCAATAAAGTTGATTGGATTATTGCCTACGGACTGAAACAGCATGCCTCCAGACTCGCCCAACGGATCCCGATTCAGCCATCGCTGCAAGTTGGGTTCGTAGTAGCGGAAGCCGTAGTAGTAGAGGGCGGCGTTGCCGGCGTATTCCTTGGATGAGAAGCGGTAGGTGTTGGCTTCCGCGAGTGGCCCGCTCATGCCGAGCAGGTTACCATACGGATCGTAGTTGTACTTGGCGACGAGGATGCCATTTGTGTCCACCATGGCGGTCACGTTGCCGTTGCCATCAGAATGATAGTAAGCGTGAGCGGCCGAGGGCTGAGAGATAAGGGTTGAGTGATCGGTGCGGGCGAGGAGGCCGCCAATGCCGCCGGCACCTTGCAACGTTGCGCTCAGATCGTTGCCGCGGGTGTAACTCACGAGCGCAAGGTTGTTCGCATTGCGCTCCTGCACGACCAACATCCCGTCATACAAATAACGCACTTCGTTGGTCAGCACCCAGGCGCTGGATTGCCAGGTGTATTCCTTGCGCACGCGCCGTCGCCCAAACGCGTCGTACTTGAACTCACTGCGCCATGCACTGGCCACATACACATTGGTCAGTTGGTTCTCGTAGTCGTATTCAAACACGCGACGGCCGTCGTTGGTGAGGTTGCCGTTGAAGTCGTACTGGAAGTTGTTGGTTGAGGGTAGGGACAGGTTGATGGCGTCGGAGGCCGTGCGCCCGTAGGTGTCCGTCGCCGTGGCGGTGTACGAGTTTGCTCCATCGTTGAGGGATGCACCGCTCTTGGCCCAACTGCCATCCGCGTAAACATCCGCATTCGCACTTGCCCCTCCATTAACGCTCACGGAGACGCTGCTGATGTTTGCACCCGGCTGACTAGCCAAACCAGCCACGGTAAGCGTCCCACTCCGCGTGGCGTTGGTGAGTTCATTCACCCCACGAGATGACGACCTGCTGCGACGTGGCCACGCTTTCAGCTTTCTGATGCTCGACCTCGGCTTCATGTCTTGACGCGGCTGTATCTCACGGGGCGAAGATTGTTTGACGCCAAGGCATCGGTTCGGCGTAAGCATGGCGCGGCATGGTGCTTGAGATTGGACTTTTTCAGACGGTTGAACTAAAAGCCCAACGATGCTCC
>DASUGI010000292.1:0-16142 GCA_036274115.1 Verrucomicrobiia bacterium | reverse complement strand
GCTGATCTGCAACAGCGACACGCCTTCCTCCAGCAGATGCGTCGCATAACTATGTCGCAGACTGTGCGTGGTGGAAGCGGAGTTAACGCCACTGGCCGCGCGCGCCAACCGATACGCCATTTGCACGGAGGTAACACTCATCGGGCCGGCGGAACGCGACATCGTTTGGCTGAGCGACTCGCTCCGATCGGCCCAACCGCGTCCCGGCGAAGGAAACAGGAACGTGCGATTACGATGCGTGCTCCACCAGCGGCGCAGTTGCTCCACCATCGCCGGCGCGATGGGCACGAAGCGTTCCTTGCCCCCTTTGCCGTTGCGAACGTGCAACCGCGGCGGCGTCACCCGCCCGTGAATGTCGCGCACTTCAATCCGCACCGCTTCGCCCACGCGCAGCCCGCAGTGATAGATCAGCGCCAGCACCGTGCGGAATCGCGGTTCGATAATCGCCTTCAGCAACGCCTGCACTTCACCGCGTGAAAGCACCACCGGCAACACCTGCGGTTCAGCAATGCGGATTTCGTTGAAGACCGACCAACCCTGGACCTTGACGCAATCCACGAAGAAACACAGCAGCGAAAACTTGGCCGCCTTCATGGCCGCGCGCTTGTAGTGCTTGTGCTGGCGCAGAAACAGAAAATACTCACGGACCTGGTTCTCGGTGAGCGTCGCCGGATCACACTGGAAGTGCTCGGCCAGCTTGCGGACGTAGCGGACGTATTCCTTTTTGGTGGCCGGCCGATAATCTTTAAGCTCGACGAGTTGTTGGAACTGAGAGATAGAGGAGTAGTTGATGTTCATACGCCGGAAGAATGACCGCTCCGTGCGGCCATCTCCGGCCAGAAAACTCAAAATGAAATCAAACCTTCAACCCGCCTGCCGCGCAGCGGCTCAGTTCAACGAGACGCTGGAGACGAACTGCCGCCCCGCCTCTCCGCTCGACGCCGGGCAGCAATTCGGACGCGCCACGCACGCTCAACCTTGCCTCTCCGGCGGCAGTCGCTCAGCTTTGCGTTAGACCACTGCGCACGCCATGAAGAGCATTGAGTTCCTAAACACTCACGCGACTTACAAGAAGGAGACGCGATTGCACAATCGCAGCTACCTCTGTTTGAGTTGCGGTACGCTTCGTCGCGCACCTGCTCATTACGTTCCGGATGGCCCACCTGCTCCGCAGCACTGTGAGTCACCAATGTTTTGCTTGAGCCATGAGCAGACCGTTGCTGCCACGCATTTGTCCATCGCTCGGCGCGTCGACTGGATGCGTTCTGGTGGCCATGTTCGCGAGGTCGGCGGGAAAAGGAAGTGGAGAGCTTTATGACGACGTGGTCTAACGAAACAAGATAGCTTTGGCCGGAGTGAGCGCGGGTTGAGGCGTGAACTGGAAGTGAGAGGTGACCCGCGCGAACGGAGCGCCGAAGCTATCCCCCTACGCTGAAGCTTCGGCGGGACAGGTCCCCCTACGCTGAAGCTTCGGCGAGACAGGTCCGTGGTTGAACGAGCCCCGTGAGAGAAGGCCGGTTTCAGTCGACGAGCCCCATGGAGCGAATCCCTGTCAAAATGCTCTGCCCCCTGATCCTTCTTTCTCCCACGGGGCGAGCCCGGCAGCTTCGGATCCTCGACGACTTTGTCGCCATCCAGCTTTACCTTGCCACCCTTCAATTCCGGGTATTCTTCGCATCCACAAGTCAAGCGAACTTGCGAATTGGCAATCCGCCCGATACCGTTAGGCCAGTTGCGCCCGTAGCTCAGTTGGATAGAGCATCTGCCTTCTAAGCAGAGGGTCGCGTGTTCGACTCACGCCGGGCGCGCCACTTTCCATTTACGATTGCTGATTTACGATTTACGATTTTCCGCGTGCTCCAGATTGAACACCTCGCTGAACTGGTTGAGCAGAATCGGGCCGCCCTTTCGGCTCGCGTGAACGAGTTCTCCATTGGCGGAAGACCTTTTGCCTTCAATTCCAACCCCGCAATCATGGGCGTAATCAATCTTTCGGCGGATTCCTGGTATCGCGAGAGCGTTTGTCTCAATGCCGAAGGCGCGATCCAGCGTGGAAAAATCCTGGCGGCTCAGGGCGCGGACATTGTGGATATCGGCGCTGAATCCACGCTGGCTCACGCGGCTCGCGTGGACGACGTCGCCCAGAACTCAAAGCTGCTGCCGGCAATCCGCGCGTTGCGCGCGGCCCAGGTTCTCGTGTCCGTGGAAACCTATCAACCGGCGGTCACCCGAGCCTGTCTCGAAGCCGGAGCCAACATTCTCAACCTCACGGGCACAGATGGTAGCAATGAATTGTTTCGCATGGTGGCCGACCACAGCGCCGCAGTGATTATCTGTTACGTGCAGGGCAAAAACGTCCGGGAAGTGGGCGACTTCGATCTTAGCGCCGATCCGATTCCCATGATGCACGAGTACTTCGCGCGGCAGATTGAGATTGCTCAGCGTAACGGCGTGGAACGCATCTTCATCGATCCCGGACTCGGCTTTTACTATCGCAATCTCCAGGACAGCGCCATCCGGGTGCGGCACCAGATGAAGGTGTTCCTGAACACGTTTCGCCTCCGCACGCTGGGTTTTCCCATTTGCCACGCCCTGCCCCACGCCTTTGAATATTTCGGCGAAGAAGTCCGGTGCGCGGAACCTTTTTTTGCCATGCTGGCGTCTCTGGGCAAGACCGACCTGTTCCGCACGCACGAAGTGCCGCGCATCAAAGCCGTGTTGGACACGTTGAAGGTTTACTGACGACGGCACAGAAACACGCCCTCTTCGCCGGATTTCGTAATCCACTGCTCGGTCACTTGCAATCCATGCCTCGCCAGCCGCTGCCGCAAGAGTTCCGGCGTGTAACGGTAGGAAAAGAACAGACGGATTTTGTCACCCCGCTCAAAAGCAAACTTCTGTCCGTTCACAGCGATGCGGCGCATCCGCTTGAAATGAAACCGCGCCACGACACGTCGCAGAGGCGCGGCCCCGCATTCAATTCCAAAACGCAATTCCCCGTCCTCCCGCTCCACGCCCAGATCCAGCAGGAACGTCAGCAACCATTCGCGCGTCAACTCATTGTCATACTGTGGCAGAATCTTCTGAACGCCCGCGGCGTAATCCAGCCCGGGCGCAAGATTGGCGCTGAACAGGAGCGTGTCCGGCGGGCGAATCAATTTACCCAGTTTCGGCAAAATGTCCCGGGGCTCAAAGTTAGGGATCATCCCGAAGAAGGTGAAGAGGCGCGACGCACGCGGCTCCGTGTGAGCCGTCAGTGCCGACGGCAAGTCGCTTGCGGTCGCGAAATCACAAACGAAGGGGAAACACTTTTCATTTCGAACAATCCTCAGTGCCTGACGTCGCGCCACCAGGGTCATCGCAACACTGACATCGGCCGGGGTATAACTGACCGCTTTGCGCCGCGCTTTCAAAACCCTTAACAGTTGGGTGTCCTTCTGTCCCCCGCCGCATCCCAGTCCAACAACATGAACTGATTGCGCTCTGAGTTGTTGGGCTGCTGCGCGAAACGCGCGGCCGTAGGTTGCGGAACAATCCGCATCATGCCGCGACGGCGAATACGCCTCATGCAACGCGAGCCACTTGTTGGTTTGCTTGATCGAGTCGTAATGAAACTTGTGGTTCACCTGCCGCGTGCGCAGGGATTCGATCAGGTCACGGTGAACGCTTTCCGGAAACTGGCTACGGTGAATGGTGACGCCCGCGGCGGACAACATGACAAGGTTGTCGCCGATTCAACAAATTGAAACAAGCTCAGACCGTCGCGGAGTGGATCAAGCGTCGCGGTAAGTGATGCGCGCCTTGCCCAGGTCGTAAGGCGACATCTCCACCTTCACTTTGTCACCGACAGAAATGCGGATGAAGTTTTTGCGCATCTTGCCGGAGATGTGGGCGAGGACTTCATGCCCATTGGGAAGGGCAACACGAAACATCGTACCGGGAAGGACCTGGGTTACAGATCCCGTTAATTCAATTGGTTCTTCTTTAGCCACGGAAAAATCAATGAGTTGCCGGAGAATCTACCGAAAGTAGCTGCCAAAAATCAATTCCTTTCCCGACGCCGGATGTGAATGAAAGTGAGGGTCACGTAACGCAGATTTGCAGTTTGCAATCTGCTCCCGCCCGGCCAAAGACGACACCTCGGTGCTGAATCCGCGTCGCGATAGGAGCGCGGACAGCCATGTCCGCCGTTTCACTTCCAGTTTCAACGTTTCCCTTTCCTTTCGAATCTTACGCGGATACAGCTGTCCGCGCTCCTTTGCCACTGCGCCACGTGACCCTCACTTTCAGTCACACACCCCCGCGCCACGCTCACCACTTTTGGTGGCGATTTCGTGCTAGAGTCCTTCTCATTCACCCGGCTACGCTCCCTTGTGACCGCCAAACAAATCTCGGCTGCCTACCAACTTGCGCGCGAACGCTACGCCGCCCTGGGCGTCAATACTGAAAACGTCCTCAAGCAACTCGCCAAAATTCCCGTGTCTCTGCATTGCTGGCAGGGCGATGACGTGGGCGGCTTCGAGAATCTCGGCGGCGCCCTTACGGGCGGCATCATGGCCACGGGCAATTATCCCGGCAAAGCCCGCACCCCCGATGAACTGCGCGCCGACGCCGCCAAGGCGCTTTCGCTCATCCCCGGCAAGCACCGCTTCAACCTGCACGCCTTCTACGGCGAGTTCGGCGGCAAAAAGGTGGACCGCAACGAAATTGAACCGGAGCATTTCAAAAACTGGATTGATTGGGCCAAGTCACTCGGCATCGGGTTGGATTTTAATCCGACCTGCTTTTCGCATCCGAAGTCAGCCAGCGGTTTCACGTTGTCACATCATGACAAGGGAATCCGGCAATTCTGGATCGAACACTGTCAGGCCAGCCGCGAGATCGGCGCCGCGATGGGCAAGGCACTGGGCAAAGCGACCGTGACCAACGTGTGGGTGCCCGACGGCATGAAAGACACCCCCGCCGACCGGCGTGGACCGCGCGAACGCTTGGAGGAATCGCTCGATGCGGTTTTCAAAAAGAAACTCAATCCAAAGCACAACCTCGACTCAATCGAAGGCAAGCTTTTCGGCATCGGCGCGGAGAGTTACACCGTGGGCATGCACGAGTTTTATCTCGGTTACGCCGTGAAGAATCAGACACTCATCTGCCTTGATGCCGGTCACTATCATCCCACTGAAAACGTTGCGGATAAGATTTCCTCCGTTTTGTGTTTCGTGCCGGAGATTCTACTGCACGTCAGCCGCGGCGTACGCTGGGACAGCGATCACGTCGTGACCCTTACCGATGAGCTGAATGGGATCGCGCAAGAACTCGTGCGCGGCGATTACCTTGCGCGCACCCACATCGGCCTCGATTTCTTCGATGCGAGCATCAATCGCATCGCCGCCTGGACCATCGGAACGCGCAACATGCTTCGCGCACTCTGCACCGCCATGCTCGAGCCACACTTGACTTATAAAAGACTCGAACGTGACGGCGATTACACGTCGCGCCTCGCTTTGATGGAAGAGGCGAAGACTCTGCCCTTCGGTGCGGTCTGGGATTATTACTGCCTGCAACAAGACGTACCGGTCGGTGAAGCGTGGCTGGTCGAGGTGAAGGGCTATGAGAGAAGCGTGCTAAGCAAACGGGCGTAACCGGTCACCAGCAATCGCTATATCCAGATGTCGTCCCGCACAATTTAAAGCCAGCCCGGAGGGCTGCCAGAAATTAGCCGGGGGTTGAGCGCCAGCGACACCCCCGGTAGCATCGCAATACAAATCGCACCCTGAAAGGGTGCCAGAAGAACAGAACACCATCATGGGCTCAACCTTCCTCAGCCTGCATTACCACATTGTGTTCTCCACCAAAGAACGCCGCCCCTTCATCAAACCCGCCTGGCGTACGCATCTCCATGAATACCTCGGCGGAACGATTCGCGGATGGGGCGGCGTCCCGAAAATGGTCGGCGGCGTTGAGGATCATGTTCACCTTCTCGTTGGATTGCGCGCGACGCATTGCCTGGCGAATTTCATGCAGGAACTGAAGAAGGCCTCTTCCGTATGGGCTGCCGAGAAGCACGAGCAAACGTTCAGTTGGCAGGAGGGTTGTGCCGCATTCACGGTTAGCTGGACGCATATCGAAATGGTGCGCCAATACATCGCCAGGCAGGAAGAGCATCATCGGCAGACGGACTACGTTGCCGAACTAGAGCAACTGCTCAAAAAAGACAGTGTGAAATACGAGGAAAAATACTTGCTATGAATTATTCAGCTTTGTTGAAGATGTCTGCCACCCCTCCGGGGTGGAATCGATTCGCGCGGCGTTTCGGGGGTGTCGCTGGCGCTCAACGCCCGGCTCATTTCTTTCAGTCCTTCGGACTGAAACGAGTGAGCCGCGTCATTATGAAAATTATTGGCTCTGCTGTTTGTTATCTGACGTTCGTGGCAGCGATACCTGCATCTGCCCAACAGGCCTATCCCACACCTGGCACGAATGACGAGACCGGGTTCGAGCAGATCTTCGACGGCAAGACCCTGAACGGTTGGGAAGGCGATCCGAAATACTGGCGCGTCGAAAACGGCTGCCTCGTTGGTGAAGTCACACCGGAAACGTTGCTGAAACAAAACTCGTTCATCATCTGGCGGGGCGGCACGGCGCGCGACTTCGAGCTGAAAGTGGAGTATCGCGTTTCGGCCAGGGGCAACAGTGGCATCAACTATCGCAGCGTGCCGTGGACAAATTCACCGTTCGCGCTACGCGGTTATCAATCGGACATTGACGGCGCAAACAAGTACACCGGCCAGAACTACGAGGAGAAAGGGCGCACCTTTCTTGCGCTGCGGGGCGACATCAGCCGGGTGGACGGTGACGGCAAATCGCGCATCATTGGTTCGGTCGGAAACAAGGATGCCCTTGCCGCGTTCCTCAAGAACGAGGATTGGAACGCGGTTCACCTCATCGGGCGCGGCAACACGATGATTCACATGGTAAATGGGCACGTGATGAGCATTGTGGTGGATGATGATGTGGAACGGCGCAAATTCGACGGCTTGCTTGGCGTGCAGGTCCATGTCGGCCCACCAATGAAGATCGAGTATCGCAACTTTCGACTTAAAAAACTTTCGCCGGAACTGCTGCCGACGAAAAATTGAACACAAAGCGATACGCGAAGCGGCTCGGTTTTCTTATTCTGAATCATCATGGCAAAAAAAATTTATTTGGCAGTGGACCTCGGCGCGGAGAGTGGACGCGTCATGGCGGGCCTCTGGAACGGGAAGCAACTAAGACTCGAAGAAATCCATCGCTTTCCGAATGGCCCGGTGGCGCTCGGCGAAACGATTCGCTGGGACGTGATGCGGCTCTGGGCCGAAATCCAGAACGGCCTGACGCTCGCGCACAAAAAATTCGGCAAGCAGATCGTATCAGTCGGCGCCGACACTTGGGGCGTGGACTTCGTGCTGCTCAACAAGCAGGATGAAATCCTGGGCCAGCCGTATCACTATCGCGATGCCCGCACGCGTGGCGCGTTGGAAAAGACATTCAAGAAAGTGCCGCGTGCGGAGATTTTTGCGCAATCGGGACTGCAGTTCATGGAGCTGAACTCGCTTTACCAACTGCTCGCGTGGAAAGAGCATTCTCCCGATCTCCTCGACGCGACCGACACGCTGTTGTTTATCCCGGACTTCCTGCATTGGGCGATGTGCGGGGCCAAGCGCGCCGAGTTCACCATCGCGTCCACGTCGCAATTCGTGCACCCCGTCCATCGCAATTGGTCGCTGCCTCTGCTCAAGAAACTGGGCCTTCCCACACATTTCCTCCCAAGGATTGTTCCACCGGGAAGCGAGCTGGGTACGTTACGCAAATCCTTTTCCGAGCGCACCGGGCTCTCAGGCGTGAAGGTGATTGCGCCACCTTCCCATGACACGGCGTCGGCCGTCGCCGGTGTGCCGACGGCAAATACCGGCAAGGCCAACTGGGCTTACATCAGTTCCGGCACGTGGTCGTTGATGGGGGTGGAAGCGAAGAAAGCCGTGCTCTCACCACGTGGGCTCGAGTTGAATATGACGAACGAAGGTGGCGTTGACGGCACCTACCGCCTGTTGAAAAACATTATGGGCCTCTGGCTGGTGCAACAGTGCAAGCGCTCGTTCGATGCGGCGGGTAAGACGTACGATTACGCGCGACTCGCGGCGCTCGCCGCCAAAGCCAAGCCCTTCCGCTCCATTGTGAATCTCAATGACCCGCACTTTTTGAACCCGCCCGATATGCCGAAGGCGATTCAGAATTTCTGCCGCGAAACAAAGCAGCCGGTGCCCAGGACCGAAGCTGAACTGGTGCGCTGCTGCTATGAAAGCCTGGCGCTCAAGTATCGTGAAGTCCTCGGCTCGCTCGAAGAACTCACCGGGGAGCGGATCGACGTCATCCACATCGTCGGAGGAGGCTCGCAAAGTCAGCTCTTGAATCAGTTCGCCGCCGACGCGTGCCAGCGTCCGGTCGTGACGGGTCCAGTGGAAGCGACCGCCATGGGCAATCTCCTCACGCAAATCCGCGCGGATGGCGAACTCGACTCGCTCAGCGAAATGCGCGCTGTCGTACGGGCCTCCAGCCGGGTGCAACATTACGAGCCTGGCGCGTGGAATGAAGCGGCTATTCGCTATACGGAACTGACGCATTAAACCACGGATGAACACGGATAAACACGGATGGCCTGGCACGACACTATGCCGGGTTTTGGACTGCGGCGGGAAGCGGAGGACCACGCAGGATTCGCACGCGGTGTTGTTGGTCCGCCCGAAAGCGCTGTCGCGCCGCTTCGCTCTGCCAGCGCAGTCCAAGAGGTCACCGGTCGGATGTGTGGCGGCATGGCCAAACGATCCTGGAATCCGTGTTCATCCGTGTTCATCTGTGGTTAAATCATGAAACGTCACGCCTTCACGATGAAGCTTAAATCCGGCACGGTTGCCGAATACAAGAAACGCCACGACGAAATCTGGCCGGAGCTTTCTGCGGCCATCCGCGCGGCGGGGATCTCGGATTATTCCATCTTCCTTGATGAAACCACACTGACGTTGTTCGCCGTGCAAAAGCAGACCGACAACAACACCGCAACCGATCTGTCGAATCATCCCATTGTCAAAAGTGGTGGGCCTACATGGCGCCGCTGATGGAAGTGAATGCCGATAATTCACCCCAGTGCGGCACTTTGCGAGAAGTGTTCCATCTGGACTGAACGCCTGCCTTGCCGCAAAACTCTTTGCGGGCATGACCATTTCCCTGTTCATTCCGTGCTTTGTGGACCTGATGTTCCCGCAAGTGGGCATCAGTTCGGTGCGGCTTTTTGAAAAGCTCGGCCACAAGGTGGTCGTGCCGAAAGCGCCCGCGTGCTGCGGGCAACCCGCTTTCAACACGGGCTATTGGGACGAAAGTCGGGAAATCGCCATCAAAGTTATGGAAGCCCTCAAAGACTCCGAGGTCATCGTGATCGCCAGCGGTTCGTGTGGCGCGATGATGAAGGTCTTTTACCCGGAGCTCTTCGGGGGCACGAAATACGAAGCGCTCGCCCGCGCACTCGCGCCCCGGGTCTGGGAGTTTTCCAGTTTCCTCGTCAGCAAACTCGGCGTGACGGACGTGGGCGCGAAGTTTCCGCACAAAGTCACGTTCCACGACGGCTGCCACGGCTTGCGCGAGTTGAACAATAAACGGCCGCCGCGCGAACTGCTCGCGAAGGTGCAGGGCCTGGAACTGATCGAAATGGGTGCGGCGGAAACCTGCTGCGGTTTTGGCGGCACGTTCTCGGCGAAGTTCCCCGCCATCTCCACCGCGATGGGCGAGGTGAAATGCGCCAGTGCCCTCGACACGAAAGCGGATTACATCGTCTCGTGCGATTCAAGTTGCCTCATGCAGCTTCAAGGCCTGGCCGACAAGCAGATGAAGCCCATCAAGACGATTCACCTGGCGGAAGTTTTGGCAGGAAACATTTAAGGCAAGCCATGAAATCTAAGCTCGTATTCTGCCTCGCGCTCGTTTTGAGCGGCAGTCTGTTTGGCTGTTCGACGCTCAACGAGCCGCCCCGCCAATACATTTTGACTCCAGATGATCCGTCAGAACGGACAGACATTTTGTCTTATTCAAAGCCGTCGCGGAAAACCTTGAAGCAGATCAAAGCTGCACCCGCCTTTTTAACGAGGGAGGAGTTCAGCAAGTTGGCCAACTTGCCCAAGGACGCGGCGATTCGTGGGGTGCGATGGCTCGCCGAAGAAAAACCTGACACGATGCGAAATGGCCCGTGGAATACGCGGCTCTATATTTTTACCACCGGTGAAACAAACCAGTGTGTTCGTCTCGAATTAATTGATCACGGTAACGGTGGCGTTAACCATAGATGGCTTAACGACAAAATGCTTTTTGTGACAGTTTGGTTTGGCCGTGTTGCTTGGACTGATTTTATTCTCAATACCGAGACGCTACGCTTTGCCTATATCGAAGATGGTCGCCTCGATGCGATGCTCGACGCGAAATAAATGAGATAATGAAATCCAAATCCATCCTCTACCTCGTACTCGCCCGGCAATGACCGCACCCTCCACCCATTTCAAAGAAGACGCCAGACGCGTTGCCGCGGATTTACGCCATCGCGGCATCATCCAGACGGCGATGGGCAAATACGAGGTTGTGCGCGACCAACGGAAGTCGTGGTTTCAGGACTGGCAAGGTGCGCGCAATCTGGCGGCGCGCATCAAGTTCGAAGCAATCAATCATCTCGACAAGCATCTCGCCGAGTTCACGAAGAACCTCGAAGCCCGCGGCACGAAGGTGCATTGGGCCAGCAACGCCGAGCAGGCGCGCAACATCATCCTCGGCATCCTGAAAGAGAAGAACGCCAGAGTCGTCGTAAAATCCAAGGCGATGACCTCGGAGGAAATCCACCTCAACCACGCAATGGAGCATGCGGGCGTGGAAGTCGTCGAATCCGATTTGGGCGAATACATCGTCCAGCTTCGTGAAGAACCGCCGTATCACCTCGTCTTTCCCGCAATGCATCTCACCCGCGGCGAAATCAAGGACATCTTCCAGAAGAAACTCAACGACGCGCCATCGGATGATCCGGAGGAACTGACGATGGTCGCGCGCCGGGCTTTGCGGAAAAAATATCTGGAAGCGGACGTCGGCATCACCGGCGCGAATTTCGCCATCGCCGAGACGGGAATGATTTCCATCACGGAGAATGAAGGCAATGCGCGGCTCACCGCCGCATTGCCCCGGACAATGATTACGCTCGTGGGCATTGAGAAAATTCTGCCGCGTTACGAAGACCTCGCGTTATTCCTGCCGATGCTGGCGGTGATGGGTACGGGCCAACCGCTCACGGGTTACAACACGATGTATGGCGGGCCGCGTCAACCGGGCGAAGCAGATGGGCCCGAGGAATATCACGTCGTGCTGCTGGACAACCAACGCACCCTGCTGCTCGCTGATGCCGAGCAACGTGACGCGCTGGGCTGCATTCGCTGCGGCGCCTGTCTGAACGTCTGCCCCATCTTCCGCAACGTTGGCGGCCATACGTACGGCACCGTTTATGGCGGACCAATCGGTTCGGTCATCACTCCGCATCTGCGAGGATTGCAGGATTGGAAACATCTCAGCTACGCGTCGTCGCTGTGCGGCGCGTGCACGGAGACGTGTCCGGTGAAGATTGATTTGCATCACCATCTGTTGCAGAACCGCCGCAACGCCTCCGCTCCAACAACCGGCAAGCCGAGTTTCTTCCAGAAACTGGCGTTCAAGAGTTTTGCCGCAGTAGCGAACAGCCCGACGCTCTGGAAGCTAACGACCAAATTTAGCCGCCTCGGGATGAAGTTGCGTGGCCTGATAAACGGCAGCGCCCTTGATCCGGCCCAGGCCTGGACGAAGACGCGCGAACTGCCACCAATCGCCAAACAGAGTTTCCGTGAATGGCTGAAGGAGCGCGAACAATGAATGCGGTCGTGACAAACAGTTTGTTGGACACTCACCCTCACCCCTGCCCTCTCCCCCGGGGAGAGGGAGAATCGTTCGCCGACTTACTCGTAAACCCGCGACTGGATTGGCTGGAATCGCATTCGATAAACCCAGAGTGCCCGCTGGCTGTTCCCTCTCCTGGGGGAGAGGGTCAGGGTGAGGGCGGTCGTCCCGCCTTTCGGTTAGAGACTCCTGACGTCGGCTGCTACAGATTATCATGAGCGAACGCGAGAATATCTTCGCCCGGATTAAGGAAGCGTTGACGCACCCGGCGCACGCGCATCATGGCCAGGGTTTGCCAACAGTGGCCGAGCAGCGGAGCGTATTGCCGCCGGTGGGCACGACCCTGGAGGAACAATTGGCGTTGTTCTCCAGGAACGCCAACGATCTCAAAGCCACCTTCAAGTTGCTGAAAAATGAAGTGGAACTGGGGACTGAGCTGAACGCTCTGGCCCTCGCGGAAAACTGGCAACGCGCGGCCACGCACCGCGACGGACTGGCTCAATCCAACGCAAAGGCGCTGAACCTGTCGACGCTCGTCACCAATGATGGCTACGACAAACACGAACTCGAAAAGTGCGACGTCGGAATCTCGGAGTGCGACGCGCTCATCGCCCAGACGGGGACGGTGCTGGTGACCAGTCGCAGCGCCGGCGGACGGGCACTTTCATGCCTGCCGCCGCATCATGTGGTCATCGCCCGACGCGGGCAGCTTGTTCCCGATTTGCCGGCAGCGATGGCGTTGGTGAAGCAGAAATACAATGGCAATTATCCGAGCATGATTTCGTTTATCTCGGGCCCAAGCCGCACGGGCGACATCGAGCGCATTCTCGTCCTCGGTGCGCACGGCCCGAAGAAACTCACCATCTTCTGCCTTCCGTAAGGCAACCAAAGGTCCTCGCCCGAAATGGTGATGCGATAAGCCTCGTAACCCGCTTGGGCCACTGGCAGCCTTTTTGCACGCATGAAAGGGAAATTTTTATGGTGCAGTCTCGCTGCGGCTCTCGTCGTTGCCGGTTGCGCCACGTCACACTTGAAATCGACGCCCGGCGCAACCTTGTCGCTCAAGTCGAAGGAGCTCTCCACAAAAGCCAACGGCCATGGCGCGCTGAAGCTGGACGGGATTTTTTACCAGACGGAAAACGGTCGCGTCGATTTGCCATCGCAGCTGACCGCGACCTCAGGAGAGGCGACGACGGAGAAGAATTACTCCGTACAGACTCGAATGCCGGACGGGCGTGACGTGAAGATCTCCGTCACGCCGGAGGGCAAGGACTTCATCTTGAAACTCAGCGCGGAGCCGGCAACCGGTATTCTGAACTGGGGGTTCGCCATTGGCGCGCAGGCTGATGAATATTTCACCGGCCTGATGGAACGCACGGTGGATGGGCCGCAGCAGGCGTCGTGGACCAGCGGCATCAAGCCCGCCCTGAATCTGCGCGGCCAGAAGGTGGACATGATTCTCAAACCGACCACCTCGGTTTACGCCCCCTTTTACTTGTCGTCGCGCGGTTACGCGACCTTCGCCAGGACTGACTGGCCGGGCAAATATGATTTCTGTGTCAGTGATCGTCAGCGGGTGAAGATCGAGTTCGAAGGGCCATCGCTCGAAGTAAAATTCTACCTGTCGCAAAATCCCGCAACGCTGGTGAAGGCCCATGCGCTCGACGCCGGGCCGCCGTTTCTGCCACCAAAGTGGCTCTATACCCCCTGGCGTTGGCGCGATGAACACACGCAACGCACAAATTACTATGATGGCACGCCGGTGACCGGCCCGTTCAACTCGGAAGCGATGGAAGACATTGTGATGATGAAGGCTTACGGCATTCCTTGCGGCGTCTATTGGATTGATCGTCCCTGGGGCCCGGGGCAACCGTGGGGTTACGATGACTTTGAGATTGATGAGCAGCGGTTGCCCAACTTCAGCAGGATGATCGACTGGCTCGGCACGATGGACACCAAACTCGTGCTCTGGATCGCGCCATTCTTCCAGGGGCAAATGGCCACGAACGCGCTCGAACGGGGTTGGAATCTCGCCGGCCAGGTGCGGCCGCGGAACGGCAATAATTATCCGATGGTGGACTTCTCGAATCCAGAGGCGAAGGCCTACTGGCAGAGTGGCGTGGAGAAATTGCTCAAGCTCGGCGTGGCCGGATTCAAACTGGATCGCGCGGAGGAGAATATTCCCGAAAATGGACCGTTCAAAATTCATGACGGCCGTTCCATCCGTGAGAATCGGAATGCCTACCCCTCGATGTATGTGAAGGCGACTTACGACATCACCCAGAAATATCGTGGGCAGGATTTTGCGTTGATGCCACGCGCGGCTTACACCGGCACATCAAAGTATGCCGTGTTCTGGGGCGGTGATGTTGGCGGACCGCAGGAGGGATTGCGCGCTTCGATCATCGCTCTGCAACGCTCGGCGGTGATGGGTTACCCGAACTGGGGTGCGGATACGTGCGGTTATGGCAAAGCGCCGATGGAACAGGAAGTTTGCGCACGCTGGCTGGCATTCAGCTGCTTCAATCCGATCATGGAGGTCGGACCGACGCGCAATGTGGCTTTCTGGAATCTCCCGCGCGAACCCAATTACGACGCAACCCTGATCGCCACCTGGCGTCTCTACGCGCGGTTGCACCAACGCCTCATCGACTACAGTTACGCCCACGGCAAGGAAGCCAGTGAAACCGGCATGCCAATCGCGCGTCCGTTGTTCCTGGTCGATCCGCAGTCGCCGCAAGCGTGGGACAACTGGTGGACGTTCCTTTATGGTCGAGACATTCTGGTGTCACCGATTTGGGAAAAGAACCAACGCGATCAGGAAGTTTACCTGCCAGGTGGCGACCAATGGCGTGATGCATGGAATCCCAAAAAGACTTACGCCGGAGGACAGACGATTAAAGTCAAAGCCGAGTTGCACCAGATCCCGATCTTCCTCCGCGTTGGTTCAAACGTGGAACTGGGTGACCTGAATCAGGAGTGGAACGAAGCCTGGAAAATTGCGCAAGCACCACCGGATTTGAAGCCATTGGACGCGGAAGTAAAAGCCTGGTTCGACCAAAGACGCTGACTCCGGGTGCGATAAAAGTGGGTGGTGGAGCGCGGCTGTGCTGGAAGCCAGCCGCAGCATCGAGATATAGGAACCGGCAGTGCCTTCCCGGTTAACACCTGCTGCGGCTGGTCTGCGATCCAGCCGCGCTCCACTGCCGTCCACCCTCTTTTAATGACGCTCCTGCCCCCCACGACTGAATTTCGTCGTGACAAAACGGACGTCCGAGCTAGGATGCGTGCGTCCAGGACGGCGCGTTCGTCTATCGGCCAGGACACGGCCCTCTCAAGGCTGAAAGACGGGTTCGATTCCCGTACGCGCTACCATTCCAACATTAACGAATCCTTCGATTCCGTCAGCTATTCCCGACTTGGTTTGGGCCAATTGGCAGACGTATTGACTCCTCTTCCAGAAGCCTGCAGGCTGGGGCCAGACCATCTCGTCAGTTGCAGAATCTGCTCCTTCGTTGATTTATGAGAGTAACAATGATCGCTAAAAAACATCTCTTGGTGTTTTACCTCCTATGCGCTGGCATTCACTTGCGCGCAGACACGCTCAACGTGGGAATCGCGGAGGTGGACATTACTCCGGACTATCCCGTGCGGCTGAGCGGTTTTGGGAGCCGACGAACGGAATCAGAGGGCGTCACTCAAAAGATCTATGCGGAGGCGCTGGCCTTCGAAGACAAACAGCAGGGGCCGGCCATTATCATCACGGTGGATAACCTCGGCGTTTCTGATGAGATCACTTCAGAAATCGCAGCACGGCTTGCAAAATCCGTTGGACTCAAACGCGAACGTCTCGCCATCAGCGCAACCCACACCCATACGGCGCCCATGTTAAAAAATGTGTGCCCCACCCTTTTCGGGAATCCCATCCCGCCCGAACATCAGGCGCACATCGACCAATACACGCGTGAGTTTGCGAAAAAACTGGAGACGGTGGCCCTTCAAGCGGTGCAGAACATTCGTCCGTCAGTCGTGTCATGGGACTGCGGACGGGCCGGATTCGCTGTAAACCGGCGCACCAAAGGAGGCCCGGTGGACCATGACCTTCCCCTGATGGTGATTGCCGATCCGAACGGAACCGTGCGCGGCGTTTACTTCAG
>DASUGI010000291.1:0-8087 GCA_036274115.1 Verrucomicrobiia bacterium | reverse complement strand
GGTCACGCCGAAATCAAGAAGTGGAAGGATTCGTCGGTTCTCAAACCCCCGGCCGGCAATGGCCGCACGCCTTCCAGCGCGGGGGATCTGACTTGGCTGTCACAGAGAACAACCGAGGCCTTGCCGTAACGGAGTTTTCCGGTTTGCTTCAAGCTACGGTTCGCGTCGCCAACCAGGACTTCCCGGTTGGCCAGCATCTGCAAGCAGAAAACTCCAAAAGAGTTACTTCACCAGGCTCCATGAAATCTCTCACCTGTTCACGAACCGTCATCGCCGCACTGTTGGTGGCCCTTTGGTCAGGAGGCCGTTCTACCGGCGCAGAATCGTTTGCCGTGGTTCTCGATGAACCGGTTCACGGCAAACTGACGCTGACACCTCCCCTGCCCGATGACGGGAAATATCCGGTCGGGACCGTGGTGACAGTAGTCACGAAACCGGACGCCGGCTACGCGTTGGACGCCGGTTATTATTCCCTGCCCGGCCGCTGGGGCTGGATGTTTCACGAGACGATGACCCCCGAGTTCAAGGTGACCATTGATCGCGACAAGCACATCGGCGCTTCGTTTATCGAGCAGTCGGCGGTGGATCACATCAACGTCACGCACGACGTCGTTTATGCCCAACCCGGCGTCAAACCGCTCAAGTATGATGTGTTCTCGCCAAAAGGGGCGAAGCATCTTCCGTGTATCGTGATCATCCATGGCGGCGGATGGGTTTCCAACGACGAGAATGTCATGCGCGGCCTCGCCCGCGAATTGACGCGGGGCGGGCAGTTCGTCGTGTTCAGTATCGATTACCGCTGGGCGGGCAAGGCGGACGGCGACGCCACCAACAACACGATGGCCAATCTCATTGAAGACGTTTACGGGGCGGTGGTTCACATCATGGAACACGCGGCGACGTACGGCGGAGATCCAACACGGATCGGCCTCACGGGCGACAGCGCGGGCGGGCACTTGTCCGCAGCGGCTTCGTTGATGGTGGACCGGATTGGCGATCACGGGTTTGGCCGGACCGCCGGCGTGTTCGAGTTCAAGCCGACCTATCTGCCGAACAACAAATCCGTGGCCCAGGTCAAAGCCGAAATGCTCGTGGCGATCAAGGCTGCGGCGCCCAGCTACGGAGTTTTCGGCGGCTCGTGGTTGAATCACTATTCCGAAGACCCTGCGGCGGATGAAACCTGGAAGAGCGCCATCGCTCCGATCAATCACATTCCCCAGGCCTCGGTGCGGTCCGTGCCGCAATATCTCACGCGGGGCACGCGCGACCCCCTGATCAACGACGACGGGGTGAAGCAATTCGTGGAAGCACTCGTCAAAGCCGGGCAACGGGTGCAATACGTGCAGATCGGCGGGGCCGGGCACGCGTTTTTCGATTGGAAGCCCGATGCTCAAACCAAGGCGGCGTTTGCGCAATACGGCGTCTATTACGCGGCGGAGATGAAAGCCTTCTTCGCGTCCGTTCTCCGGTAAGCCACGAGTTCAACCACGGCAATTCACCGACAAACGCAGAGACGCCGAATACGACTCCCTCAGCGCCACTCCGCGTTCTCAGCGTCTTTGCGTGGGTCTGCCGCGTGAGTTGCTGTGCCGAGGACATCCACGCTCATCGCTGCGGGTTGTTAAAATCCGCAATCTCGCGTTTGATGCGGATCGTGTTGCCGGTGTCTTCCATCTCGAAGAAGCGCGCGCGTTCGACGCGTCGGTTTGGTTGATGGATCACCATCACCAGACGATTGTCGAAAGTCCTGAACAGCATGGCATGCCCGCCGTCGTCGAGCCACAAGGTTTCCGACTGTTGCTCCCACGGGCCGGCCAGCTTGCCCGTCTGGGAAACCGCGATGCCGGTCGCGTATTTCGTCGGACCATAGCTCGACCAAAGCATTAACAGCTTGCCATTCTTCGTCCGGTGGAACCACGGGCCATCGGTGATGGAGGCGTGATACCGCTTGCCTTCAAACAATTCACCCAAGTCAGCCCGACAGCGCGTCCACGCCGCCTCCGTCGCATGGAAGAGCTTCGTGGGTGCGCCCACCGGCGCGGAGAGATCGTCCCGCAGTCGCACGACATCCATGCTTCCGTCGGTGATCTGAATCCACTCGTGGCAGAACACCATGTAAGGCACGTCATCCTCAACGAACAGTGTCCCGTCCAGCGCCATCCAGTCGTGCGGCGTCTGCGGCGGATTCGCGAACGAACGAAACGGTCCTTCAGGGCGGTCCGCCACGAGAATCTCCGTGCCCCGTCTGCGGTTTTGCGGACGACCTTCGGGCGTGGGCAGCAGCTCCTTTGAGGTGAGCGTGACGAAGAGATAGAACTTGCCCTGGTAGCGGTGAACTTCCGGTGCCCAGATGGTCTCACGGGCCCAATGATTCTCCGGCACGGAAAACACCGGCGTCGGCGCTTCCCAGTTTTCGAGGTCTTTGCTGCGATAAACGATCACCGCTTTTTGCCGCTGCTCGGATTCACTGCCCCAATCCGTCGTGCTGTAGATGAAATAGCTTCGCGAGGCCGGGTCCGGCAGCACAAACGGATCGCGAATCCGGATCTGCGAGCGATGCGTCGTCTCGGCAGCGGGAAGTAGCAGAGTCGAGAACACCATCGCGAAAGCAGGGACAAACGATTTCAAAACGGCTCGCATTCGGAAATTTGTCCTGATCGCTGGTCGGTTTATAACGGCGGTCTCGCGCCAAACCGCAAGGCCGCATCCAACGACCTGCGGGTGAAGCGCCTGAACGTAGCCTGCCGACTCGCTGGATTCAAGACTCCCGAAGCGCCGAAGGGGAGAATTGAATCAGGGCCGTTGACAAGTCTCCAAGACGGAGTCGCGCATGGGCGCGTCGCCCTCGATTAACTCGAAGCCGCAAGCCGCGCTTGTTCACCGGTGCTGGAAACTGCATGGACAATGTGAAGTCCGCCAAGTTCCTGCAGCCGACCTCGCGAGTCTTGCCTCTCAAGCGATGTCGCCACTAAACTCGAAGCGCCAATGGCGAACATACCCGACGGTACTTTTAAGCCGATTCCGGGCAGACCGAAGGGTACTGTATATCACCTGACTTTGCGGTGGGGCCAACAACCAATATCGGTAGAGTGAAACTGGAGAATATCCCCGGCCGGGGAAAACCATGAAATCCAAACTGATCCTCTGTCTCGCGCTCGTTTTGAGTGGCATTTTGTTTGGCTGCTCAACCCACCAGCACCTCCACAATGAATATGAGCGCCCCCCGGTTGGCTTTGCCGCAAAGGGATTGAATCCAGATTTACCAATCAAGTTTGCCAGCTATTATGACGTTTATGGTTTCATTGCGGAGTGCGAGGGAATTCCGACGAATGCCGATGCGTTGCTCAAACTTGCCGCAGAAAGCAAAATGGAGATCACGCCCATCGAAAATGTCGGAACAATCCAGATCATTGAAGCCAATTATTATGGCGACGTTTTCAACGAGATTCGCGGAGCGCAACTAAACGGCCGGTATTACGTTTTGCGGAAACACAAACGCGATTTTGCTTTGGTTGGAATTTTAGCGGGCAATATCTATCGCTGGGAGAATGTTGGAAAACGTGTCAAACTGAAGACGCACTGGCATGGTGGCCTTGGGAACGGTGAAGATGATTGGCAAAGTTACGAATGGAACGGTCAGACCTTTGGCGCGATTGCTCCAGCCAGCTTGCCAGGTCCGCTCCCGAAACGTTGAGTTATTTTTGCCATGATCCATCGCGATATTCTCAAAAAACGTCCAGCAGATCGAGTTGCGCACGAACCGCATCGTGCAAATAGAAACCATCCTTTGTTTCTCAATCATTCTCGCCGTTTGCGCGAGTTGCGCGACCGTCCGCGACTTTTACGACAGTACGTCTGGAATGGGAAGTTCTTTGAGTGCAAACGCAGTGAGGTAAGGAGCCGTCAGACCAATACTGAGATGGACAAATGAAAAAGCCTTACGTTGTTCTGCTGTTGGCCGCAATGATCCTCAATGTGTTCGTCGCCTGGGGCTGCATCCTATGGTCGCCGTACACGACTCACACAAAACCGTCCGACGAACTGAGCAACGACGGTTATCCGGCAAAAACTGATGGGCCGTATGGCCAGCCCGGTTGGTGGTTTTCGACTTCTGGTTTTGGCGTCGCACAGGCCGTTCCTTCAGGAGCACGGGGAGCGGAGGGTCGGTTTGTTTATTGGCGCGGCAGCCATACGCCCGCCTATTTTCGCGGCGGCTGGCCGCTGCATTCCATGCAATCTACCGTGACGTTTCATGATTATCGCGCGCGCTGGGAGTTACCTCCCCGGGAAATACTCAAGCGCGGCCTCCAAACAAGCTGGTTTCCCAAATGGTTGCACCCTCAGCAAGGCCGGCGTTTGCCGCTGGTTCCGTTCTGGCCAGGGTGCCTGCTCAATTCGCTGCTGTATTTCGTGGCGTTGACCGGCCTTCGGTTTCTCTGGGTTCGATTCGCAAAACCGACGCCAGTACTCCGGAAGTATCTCGGCGGCGAGTTCTCCGAATCAGGCGAAACGTCGGTTTCCGTATTATGACTTTCCTGCGTCCATTCTGCACACCAGGCTTGTCGAGCCGGAGCCGGAGCTTTCGAGTTTTGTCGTTATTGATGATAGCCATGTTCGCAGGCTGTCAGAACGCCAAATTCAATTCACATCCTGCGGAGGTTGGCGATGTGGCACCAGCAGACCGGCAACGGCTTGGTGAAGATTTGCTCAAGGCGGCGCTGGAACAGAATTGGAACGAAGTCGAGCGGCTGACTGAGCTGGGTGGCGATCCAAACGTAGTAGTGCTTCCCCCACGGCTCACTTCGCCCTTTGACCGTTGGCCCAGGCGACCTCGGGCCAGTGCCCTGAATATGGCCGCGCGTTTCGGGCGAACGGAACTGGTTCAACTGCTGCTCAAAGCTGGTGCCGACATTGAAGGCAAGACGGTCGAAGGCAGCGGCGATACGCCGCTGATGGAAGCCGTAAGGCATCGTCATTACGAAACCGTTCGTATCCTGCTCGACCACGGGGCAAGCGTGTCGCGAACGAGTCTGAGCGGACACAGCGTGACGGCGCTAGCCTGGACTTGTGGGGATGAGGACATCATCAGGATGTTCCAAAAGCTGAACGGCGTTCCGGTTTGGGAAAGGCATCTGCCAGAGGCCCGCTATGCCGCCAGGGCTCGCACCGCCAAGCCGCAGTTGATTCCCGGCACGTCAGGGGCCGTGCCGTTAATAAATCTTCTGTGGACCTCAGATACGGAACTGCTCGTCCTCCGCGAGAATCCGCGCTCCTTTACCCTCGTAAATATCCAGAACGGCGCCGTCACGGAACTCCCCGAGTTGACAAAGTGTTGGGAGAGCCAACCGACATTTGACGACGAGATGCTAACGCTGTCACCGGATCGAAAATGGTTGTTGGGTTTCGGAGGCATGCCCGATAAGCAACTCTGGATCGCCACCACGCTGGATGGCCGCGTCCAACGCCAGTGGCCGCGTGATACCCACGCCGAAGCGCGGATCATCGCAGAACGCCAACCGCCCGTCATCTGGCTGGATGCCGCCCGCTGGATTGAGTTGCGCAACCGCCCCACGAACTTTGCACGCATTCGTTCGGTGGAGAACGACACGGTGATAACAGTTCCGTTGTCCGTGCCGGATTATCTCGGAGATCACAGCGGCACATGCCTCATGCTTTCGGACGGTAGCTCATCCCATCCTTGCGGCTCCGTCGGGGTTCGCTCATCCGGTTCCAACGAGACGTATGTGGCTCGATTGTGCCGGTTGATTCCGGATCCAACGCAATGGCGAATCGAGGTGGAGAAAGTGACGGTGCGTAATTCGACCGATCCAGGAACTTTTATGACCTCGCCCTTTGCACTATCACCTCGGCGGGACCGTATTGCCTGGTTGAACTATTTTTCAACTTCAGGCACTCGTGCGCTTCTAATCTCCGATGTCGACGGAAACGATTTGCACGTGGTGTATCAAAAGATCGACTACCACACGGCTATGCCCGATACACCTCGGGTTGTAAGTTGGAGTCCCACCGGAGAGGGGCTGCTGTTTTGGGGTTATAAGGCGGATAAAGGACTGTGGCTCATAAAACTCTAATGGCCCACACGAAATGCAGGTTAATTCTGTTCGCAACCATCGGGCTTTTGCTCACTGCCGGTTATGGGTCGCTGCTATACGCGATGACAGAACCCTGGCGCGTTTATGGTAACGATTATCGCCCGTGGTTTTAGGCGCTCCCTGCTTTCGCCATCGCATCCGGCACTTCAATCGTCGGCATTCGATTTCGCCGAGCCTGGCTTCTGGTTTTGCTGCTTGTGCCCCTCTTCCTCCTGTCCAAACGGAAATCATCAACCAGCGGCTCAAGGACAGCATCATCTCGTGCGGCAACCATTCCGCTTTCTGGCCGCCTGTCGAATTCGATGCGAACAAAGCGCTGCCAGCCTCGATTGAATTCTCCGATTTTCTGGTGGCGACGGACTCCTACAGCGAACCGTTGGATCGTTTATTGGCGAGCAAACGATGTCCCGGATTCAGAAGAGCAGGCACGCAGACCGGCGTTGTTTTCGTGGGCGGCGGCGTGCGCCTTGCCTCCCTCCAAAATGCGGAAGTCTTGATCGCCTTCTGCTCCTGGCAATCGCATCCGATCCCGCATGACCACCAACATTGCCTCGTCTGGCAACCAAGCGAAGGAAAGGGAACAAATTGGGGAACGTTCCATCGCGAGTGCTCCAATGCCACAAACATGATCGCCAGAATCGAGACGGCGCTCAAACAGGCAGACGAGGGAATCGTCCCGTATTCTGATAAGGCGCGCCGCCTGTTGGCTCATGAATTGGAACAGAGGAAGAAATTCAATCACTTGGCCAGACGGTAGAACACCGCGTCTCCTTCAGCGGGCGGCGGCAGCTCCACTTGCCATTCCTCGCCGACAACCTGCGGCGGAGGCGATGTGACGTCTTCCCAACTACCCAAAACCAGATTCGTCCGGAACTGCAACGTGAAGCCCGCACTGGCCAAGGGCCAGGAGAGGGTCAGGTTCGTGGAGGTCAGCGTCAAACTCATCGGCGGACGCGGCAGCAGCGCCACGGGAGCGGAGTTCGCGCTCTCGCCAGCCGGGTTCGATGCGGACACGACGTAGTAGTAGGTGACGCCATTCGTGAGACCGGTGGTGTCGGTGACATTCGTCGCCGTGACGCTCGCGATGCCGCTGTAAGGTCCGCCGTTGGCGAGCGATCGTTTCACGTTGTAGCTCGTCGCATTGCTGGTGCTCAGCCACGTCAAAGCCGCTTGCCCGTTGTCGGCAACGCCGCTCAAGCCGGTCGGCGCCAGCGGCACGGTCCAGTTCAACCAGCCCGGCAGAGTCACGTTGTCGAAGGTCGCCGCGCAGAGACTTGAACTGTCGTGCGACGTGACCGCCAGGCCCACGTAAACAGTCGACGCCATGTTGATCGTCGTGGGGCTTCCCTGCTGCGTCCACGTCACGCCGTTCGGAGAGCGGTACCCGGTGAAGGTATTCCCACTGCGCACCAGCCGGACCCAGTATGGCGCGCTCAATCCGGTGGTGTTGTTGTTCGCGCTGTTGCCGCCAGTCGTCGAGCGGTATTGGAACGAGACGCCGTTGCTCGGGGTCACGGCGATGTAGGCGTTGACAGAATTCGCGTCCAGACTTTCGCGGATCATCACGCCGGCCTTGGACCACACGTTGACATGGTCCATGGCGGTCACGCGAGCGACGACGGTGCAATTGCCGGTCACCGGAAGATACGCAAAGTTGAAGGCATCCGCCGTGCCCCAGATGTCCGCGCCGGCGCCGATGACGCTGAACGGGCCCGTGCGGTCGCTCGCGTTGCCCGCCTGCCCGACGCTGCCGATGTCCTGGTGTTGCCACGACCCCGCTGGAAACGAAGTCCACACGTTGTCGAACGTAGCCGTGCAGAGGTCAGCATTGTCGTGCGCCGTCACCGGTAAGCCCACATAAACAGTGCTGCCCATGGCGATGGTTTGCGCGCCGCCTACCTGAGTCCAAGCGCCGCCATCCGGAGACATGTAGCCGCGGAAACTGTTACCGGTGCGGACCAGCTTCACCCAGTA
>DASUGI010000290.1:0-24641 GCA_036274115.1 Verrucomicrobiia bacterium | reverse complement strand
GGTCACGCCGAAATCAAGAAGTGGAAGGATTCGTCGGTTCTCAAACCCCCGGCCGGCAATGGCCGCACGCCTTCCAGCGCGGGGGATCTGACTTGGCTGTCACAGAGAACAACCGAGGCCTTGCCGTAACGGAGTTTTCCGTCTATTCGGCCACCAGGACTCTAGGGCGAGTTGGATCGTTCCAAACAGACGAACGAACCAGCCGGAACACTGATCGGGTTCTCAGTGGGTCGGTGATCTTTCTTCAACCCGTCGCGCCATACAGAAGTATCTCCGATCCCTAGTTTGTCGGCGGCAACCTTGACTGCGCGCGAAGATCCGTTGAAAACTGCTATGACGTCCTTGCCTGGCAAGCTGCGCTGAAACCCCATCAGCTGTCGGGCATCATCCACCAGCACTATCTTAAAATTCCCGCGCCGCAATACTTCCATCTCGCTCCGCCGATTGGCCCATTCGCTATAATGCTTTAGCAGGTCATTGTCCGGCCTCACCGGATCCGCGGGATGCGTTTTCCCATAAGGATGATTACGCTCGTCAGCGTATTGTAGATCTGACCATACCATCGGCTTGCGACAATCCGGGTCATCAGCCCCCCACATTCCCACCTCATCGCCATAATAAATGTAGGGCGCACCGGGCATCAGGAATTGGAAAGCCACCATTTGTTTCCAACGCTGCTTCTCGCTGTCGCTCGGCGGGCGCACATCATACTGGCGGTTGTCCTGCACGTTAGCGCCATGGTCCTGACGATACTGCGGATTGACCACGGCTGAACCGATCCGGGACGTGTCGTGTGAGCCAAAGAGGTTTTGCAACTGCAGGCTCCGCTCGTAGCCATAATCGCGATGAACGTCCGCCAACAACGCGCCAAACCGGGTCGCCGAGATGCTGTTTGACTGATTGAAGAATTGATACACGGCATCACCAAAACGGTAATTCATCACTCCGTCGAACGCATTGTCCAACCAGGGTCTGGCATTGCGAAAGGTGAACTTGCTGAAATCGTCCCACCAAATCTCACCGGTCAAGTACGCGTTGGGATTGATGGCCTTCACCCAGCCGCGAAATTCTTTCCAAAAACCCAGCGGCACCTCGGCGGCCACATCCAAACGCCAACCATCAATGCCATCCGACGGATCACCATCTCCGTTTGGGTCCATCCAACGACGGACCACCGCGTGAATATGTTCACGCACCTCGGGGTTCAGGTTGGTTTCATCTCGCGCCAGCTCCGGCAGGTCCTTGATGCCATACCAACCTTTGTAGGTGAATTCGTCCCGAGCCGTCTGCGGATCATCCCATTTGGTGACGATGAACCAATCTGCGAACCGGCTCCCCTGCCCCTCCTTCTTCGCTCGTTGCAATGCCCAGAACGGAATGCCCACATGGTTAAACACCCCATCGATAATCACGCGCATCTTCCGACGATGCGCCTCCTTGATGAACTGCAAGAACAGCTTGTCGGCAGCACTCCATTTCCACGTGGCCGGGTCTGAAGGATCTTCCTGCGCAAACAGCTTCAAGTCACCTTTCGGGTCCGGCCCGAAATGTTTGTCCACGTGGTGATACATCGTAGCACCATACTTATGCAACGACGGCGACTCGAAGATCGGATTCAGATAAAGCGCGTTGACGCCCAGCGCCTGCAAATAGTCCAGCTTGTCGATGATTCCCTGAATGTCGCCGCCATAGCGGCGCAACTGAGCGTGGTGATAGAATCCTTTCCCGTCTTTCTCCCATGGTTGCAATTCATACCAGTCCGAAGTCCACGGTGAAACCTGCCACCCCTTCGGCACCACGTAAGGCCACGTGCCTTCCAGGCTCGCTGGTGTTGGATCGTTCGACGGATCGCCATTTCTGAACCGCTCTGGGAAAATCTGATACCAAATCGCGTCAGCGAACCAGTTGGCAGAAGTCCCATTCGTCTGCGCTTGCCCTGAAGACCACAGAGCAGCCAAAGCCAAAAGCACGAGCCAACAAACGCGTTTCATGACAACACTCTAACGAGCGCTGCCGCTTTGCCTACCGCATAAGTGTGCCTCCCAGCAGTTCAGACAACATCTTGAACTGCGCCGGCAGAACGGAGCGGGAAGGGCTTTCGTGCGCTCTCCGAGCAAGTGGCGCTATCTCTCGCAACTTGGAATTAGATGCAGCCTTCGATATCGCGTTGCAGGCATTGGCGAAGAGTTGCTGGCGGGCCTCTTTTCTATCTGCTGTTGAAGACCCAGACACCGAATAACCAGACACAATCAAGGCTTCATCTTTCGGGCTTCTAAAAATGTGCCGCGCTCCTTCGCGTGATTCACGCCATCCGTCTGGTGGCATAAACTGGAAGGCAGTGCCTATCTTCATGGCTTACCCAAAACACTTTATTCCACCCGCGCCTCGCCCTTGCCCTTCACCACTTCGCCGATGAGCCAGGCTTTGTGCTTGTGCCCGTCCTCCGCAGTAATGCTACGGAGGGCGGACACCTTGATGAATTTCAGCACAGCGTCCGCCGTGTCCCGCGAGCCGATGGCGGCGATCCAGTTTCTCCGCGGGTCGTGCATTGTCGTTGCCATCACTTACGCACTTTCAATCCCTCGAGCGCTGCCAGCTTGGTCGCTTTTGGATCAAAACTCCAGAACGTGTCGCACTTGAGTGCCACCGCCGAAGCGACGTGCAGCAAATCGTAGGTGCGAAAGCCGTGTTTGGCGGTATGGCGCAATGAAAGTTCCTCGAACTGTGTTTCCAACTCAGCATTCGAAACGGTGGCGTTACCGAGGAATTCCTGTTTCGACAGATCATCGCGAAAATTGGCGAGAGCCAACGCAGCCTGCTCGGCGGAAATGAAGGGCTGCCCCGGCGTGCGGGCGGTGAACAAGTGCAGCTGCAGGGCATTCACAAATTCCAGCCGGTGCAACCACGTAACTGGCACGGGGTGCCTCGCCTTGGAGGGTAAAGCACCCATCAATCGCCAGGCCTCCTCAGAATCGTCGAGCCGAAGGTAAATCCGCGTGAAAAAATTGGTGTCGACGTAGGGACTCATTCGCCGGCGATGAGTCGGTCAACGATGGCTGCTTGAGATGCGGGGATGGGCCGTGGGAAAATTCTTAGGGCCCGGGCGCGGAAATCCGGCACCGACGTAATGCGCTTCTCGACCTTTTCCGGTTGCAAGGAATAAACCCGTCCGTCACGCCGCTTGATGCGAACCACTCCTTCTTTGTCTGCCGCATCCAGCACTGCCGCCGGCTCACGATCCAACTCTCTAACCGTGAATATTTTCATGTCGGACATTATGTCGGCGTTCGCCAAAAAGTCAAGCCACGGTTCAGACGTGAGGAATCACGAACCCCGACGATTACACTACTTTCGCTCCACCCTTGCCTTTTACGACTTCGCCGATAAGCCACGCCTTGTGCTTCTGCCCGTCCTCCGCAGTACGGCTACGGAGGGTGGACGCCTTGATGAATTTCAGCGCGGCGTCGGCCTTGTCCGCCGAGACGATGGCGACCATGCCGATGCCCATGTTGAAGACTTGATACAATTCCTCGTCCGGCACCCCGCTCTTCTGCTCGATGATCTGGAAGATGGGCAGCATGTCCCACGAACCTTTCCTGATCACGACGTCCAGCGTCTTCGGCAGCACGCGCGGGATGTTGTCCACGAAACCGCCGCCGGTGATGTGCGCGAAGGCCTTTACGGTTTCCGATTTCCGATTTCCGATTTTATTGAAGCGTTTGATCAGCTTCTGAACGAGCGGCCCGTAGCTGACGTGCTCTTTGAGCAATTCTTCGCCGATGGATTTTTTCAGGCCGGGAATTCTGTCGGTGGGTTTGTAGCCCAGTTGCTCGAAGAAGATTTTGCGTCCGAGCGAATAGCCGTTGGTGTGCAGGCCACTGGATTCAATACCAATGACGACATCCCCGCGTTTGATGGTTTTCTGGCCATTGAGCATGCGGGATTTTTCCACCACGCCAACGATCGTGCCGCTGACGTCGTATTCACCAGCTTGATAGAAGCCGGGCATCTGCGCGGTTTCGCCACCGATGAGCGCGCAATTGTTTTCCGCGCAGGCGCGGGCAAAGCCCTTGATGATCTCAGTGAAGACGTGTGGCTCGAGCTTGCCCGTGCCGAGATAATCGAGGAAAAAGAGTGGTTCGGCGCCGAGTACGGCGATGTCATTGACGCAATGGTTCACAAGGTCTGCACCGATAGTGTCGTGCTTGTCCATCGTGAAAGCGATTTTCAGCTTCGTGCCTACGCCGTCCACGCTGCTGACAAGGATCGGCTCGCGATATTTCTTGAGATCGAGCTGGAAGAGGCCGCCAAAGCCCCCGACCTTGCCAAGCACTTCGCGACGATGCGTGCTGGCGAGCAATTCCGGAAGCGTCGCTTTGACTTTGTTACCAAGATCGATATCAACGCCGGCGGCGGCGTAGGCTTTCTGTTTCATGCGGCGTGGAGTAAAGCCATTTGCCGCAGACCTTGCGAGTCAAAACCTTGCGGCGCTTCGAATAATGCGGTTTTTTCCATTGGCAGAGAGGACAAATGGCCGTAAATAACTTTATGCGTTGGAGCGCTCTATTCTGGGTTTCGCTGGCGGCGAACCTCGTCCTGATTGGCGGATGGTTCTTCACGTCCCGCAGCCAGGGGTCGCGCGCCACCGGAGCTCCCGGCTCCGCCGAGACGATTACCAACACTGCACCGGTCAAAACCGCAGTCGTGGTCCGGCGACAATTCTTTTCGTGGCAGGAGGTGGAGTCTGATGACTATCCCACCTACATCAAAAACCTTCGGGAGATTGCGTGCCCGGAACAGACCATTCGCGACATCATCATCGCCGATGTGAATGCGCTGTATGCCCGCCGTCGCGCGCTGGAAGTGGTCACGCCGGATCAGCAATGGTGGCGCGCCGAGCCCGACACCAACGTCACGCAGGAAGCCTCGGCAAAGATCCGGCAACTGGAGCAGGAACGGCGCGAGTTGCTGGCAACCTTGCTGGGGGTGAGTTGGGAAGGTGGTGACCTGGTGAGCCTCCCTCGCCCCACCCGCGCTCCCATCCCACTCGATGGGCCGATTCTGGGGGCCCTCCCCGCGGAAGCGAAGCAAGCCGTGGAACAAATCGCTCTTCAATCCGCAGACCGGCTGGAAGCGTATCTGGCCGCCCAGCGCGAAGCGGGAAAGAATCCCGACCCCGCGGAGCTGTCGCGCATTCGCCAACAAACACGCCGTGAACTCTCCGCCATCCTGACTCCGGCGCAACTTGAGGAATACTTGCTTCGGTATTCCGATACCGCTCGCACGCTCCGCTCGGACCTCGCGCAACTGAAATCCTTCAATGCCACGCCTGACGAATTCCGCGCCATGTTCCGAGCGATGGACCAAATCAATGAGCAATTAGCCCTGGTGGATGAATCCACCCCTCAAGGTGCCATCCAACGGAATGCGCTGATGACCCAGGCGGAAGCCGCCTTGAAGCTGGCCCTGGGCGAAAAGCGTTACGCCCAATATCAACTGATGCACGATCCACGTTATCGTGAGGCTTATGCCGAAGCCCTTAAGGCGGGTAATCCGGAATCCGCCGGCGCGCTTTATCAGATTAAACTCGCCGCGCAACAAGAGCAGTCACGCATTAACGAATTGCAGGGACTCACCGACGAACAACGCGCGGTCGAACTGAAACGTGCTGAACTGGAGCAACTGAAAGCCGCCACGCAGGCTCTCGGGCAGGAAGTGCCAGGCGAACAGCCGAAAGCGCCGAAGCCGCCGCCGGTGAAAGTCCACAGCGTCGCGAATGGCGAAGGACTCAATCGCATCGCAGAGCTTTATCGAGTTCAGCCCAGTGATTTGCGTGCCGCCAATCCCAACATCAATTTCGATAAACTGAAGGCCGGCGATCAGGTCAAAGTGCCTCTCAGTCTTATTTTTCCTTTCCTGCCTGAGCCGCCTCAATAAGCGATGCGCGCGGTTCTTCAGCGGGTCTCTGAGGCCAGCGTCACGACAGCGGGCCAAATCAGGGCTACAATTCAGCAGGGCTTGCTCGTTCTGATTGGAATCGAAGAGGCTGACACCGCGGAGGACATCGAGTGGTTGTCCGGAAAAATTGTTCGCTTGCGCATCTTCAATGACGAGCAAGGAGTGATGAACCGTTCCGTTCAGGATCTTCGCGGCGAGATTCTCGTCGTCAGCCAATTCACGCTTTTCGCGAGCACCCGGAAAGGCAATCGCCCTTCATATATCCGTTCCGCGCGGCCGGAAATTTCAATCCCCCTCTACCAACAATTCATCGTGCAATTGGAAAAGGACTTGGGAAAGTCGGTCCAAACCGGCGAGTTTGGCGCCGACATGCAGGTCCGTCTCCTCAATGATGGCCCGGTCACCGTCTGGATCGACTCCAAGGCTCGAGAATAGCAACCGGCCCTGAACTGGGGAGATGACTTTCACCCATGATTGACTATGCTGTGGTCGTATGAGTCAAGCGAGCCAACTCGATCAATTGAAACAGTACACCACGGTGGTCGCCGACACGGGAGACTTTGCCACGCTCAAGCAATACGCGCCGCAGGATGCCACCACTAACCCGTCTTTAATCCTTAAGGCAGCGCAAATGCCAGAGTATTCCTGGTTGCTGGAAAAGGTGTTCGCAGATGGCAGGAAATCCGCCGCAACCGGCAATGCGCTGTTGCACGGAATTCTCGATGACCTGCTCGTGGCGTTTGGCTGTGAGATTTTGAAGATTGTGCCGGGGCGCGTTTCGACGGAAACCGACGCGAATCTCTCGTTTGATACGGATGCTCTGGTAGCAAAAGGACGAAGGTTCATTGAGCTCTACCAGAAACACGGAATTGCGCGGGAACGTATCCTGATTAAAATTGCATCCACGTGGGAAGGCATCCGGGCGTGCGAGATTCTTCAGAAGGAAGGCATCAACTGCAATATGACCCTGCTCTTCTCACTGGCGCAGGCGGTCGCCTGCGCGGACGCCAAAGCCAGGCTCATTTCCCCCTTTGTCGGTCGCATTCTTGATTGGTTCAAGAAGAGCACGGGCAAAGACTTCGCGCCGGCGGATGACCCTGGCGTGTTGTCGGTGAAAGAGATTTACGCTTACTACAAAAAGTTCGACCACGCGACGGAAGTCATGGGAGCGAGTTTCCGCAACGTTGGTGAAATTCTCGAGCTTGCCGGCTGCGATCTGCTCACCATCAGTCCGCAATTGCTTGGAGAATTGAAGAATGCGACTTCCCCAATCCCGCGCCAGTTGACTGGGGAAACGGCGAAACAATCGACGATTGAAAAACTAACGCTCGATGAAAAGAAATTCCGCTGGTTGCTCAACGAAAATCAAATGGCAACCGAGAAGACCTCCGAAGGCATTCGCTTGTTTAACGCAGACGCAGTGAAGCTTGAGAAGTTTATCGCAGCGAAAATTTAGCGCTCTGCTTTGTGTTGAACGCCACCTCCAAAACTCGACGCCGCTGGTTTGGTGGCATCTGTTTGCTGACTGCGATTGCGATGCTGGTCGTGGGCCAAACCCTTCTTAAAGACCGGCTGCAACCTCTGACATTTGCCGCTTACTGGAGTGTTTGCTTCATTGTTACCGGCGTCGCCGCGCTGGTTGCGTGGGTCGACGCGTCCCGGGTGCGAGCCGAGCAGCGTGATGCGCAACGGGCGTTAATCGAAAGCACACTTCGAGAAATTGAGCGTCAAAAGCGAGACCCAAAGGGTTAGCCTGTCCTGAATTCACCCGACGATCCCTCGTTAATCACCGGGGGCAATTCCCGCCCGATACTGAATTGTTGAAGCCTGCCTTCTGCGGTTTACTGGTCGCAGGTAATTTCATGCAAACCACAGTCGCAAATATGAACGGGCTGCCGCTGGAGGACCAGCAGCAAGCGGCATTGATCAAGCTTTTGTCGGACGAAGATCCCGCGGTGTACGAGGCCGTCCGCGAAAAGATAATTTCCATGGGCAGTGACACCCAGCTTTGGCTGAAGCCCTGCCAACTCAGTAGCGATCCGATGCTGCGTCGCCACGCGGCGGAGATCGTTCGCTATTTCGATCGGGAGACAGCGGACACTCGGTTCATGGCGTTGTGTCTGCAGGACGAGGAAAACATCGATTTGGAAAAAGGCGCGCTGCTCCTGGCTCAAACCCACAACCCGGGCATCAATACCGCAGCCTACAGCGCCTTGCTCGACGACTACGCCGGCGAACTGCGCGAACATCTCGCCATGGACGACCCGCAAAAGCATTTGCTCGAACGCGTCAATGAATTCATCTTCGGCAAGCTCGGCTTCACGGGAAACATGGAAAATTATTACGATCCCGAAAACAGTTTTCTCAACTGTGTGCTGGATCGCAGAACCGGTAATCCGGTCAGCCTGTGCGTTGTTTACATCCTGCTCACCCGCCGCCTGGGATTGCCCGTCAGCGGCGTGGGATTGCCCGGCCATTCGGTCTGCCGCTACGTCACCTCCACCGAAGAAATCTACATCGACGCCTTCAACCTTGGAAAACTGCTGACGCGGAACGATTGCATCGAGCATTTGAACCGCTGCAAGCATGAGGTTCGCGACGAGTATCTCGAACCCATGACGGCGCGCCGCATTCTGGCCCGCATGTGCGGCAATCTCGAGCAGATCTACACGGACGCGAACAAGTCCGAAGATGCTGCCCGGGTGCAACGTTACCTGTTTGCGCTCACGCGTTAAGTTCTCGCAGCCATTAATCCGGCAGGGAGCGCCATTGCCAACGCGCCACGTGAGGGTCTACTCGCACGAGGACAAAATAGGCCCAGCGCTCCTTTAATCGCGTCCAAACGCTGCGCGTGCGCTTCCACGCTTCCAGATCAACCCTGCGACTTTGCTTGAGCGCGTCCGCAAACAATTCGCGCGCCTCTCGCGCCATCCGCCGATTCTTGACGCGGAGCATCAGCTCATAGTTGATGCTCAAGCTGCGCGGATCGAGATTCGCCGACCCCACATACACCACATCATCCAGAATCAGCAGTTTGGCGTGCAGGATTTGCGGCTCGTACTCGTGGATCTTGACACCTGATTTGAGCAATCGCCGATAGACGCTCCGCCCCGCCAGTTGCGACAATACGACATCCGACTTGCCAGCGAGAATCAAATCGACGGAGCCACCCTGCCGAACCACGCGCGCAAGACTGCGGCGAATTCGCCAGGTAGGCAGAAAGTAAGCCTGAATGATCTGTGCGTCGCGGGTTATGGCCAGATCGCGATACAGCGCACGGCGAATCGGATTGAACCCGCGTCCCGGTCCGCCCAGCAACAATTGCTCATCGGCTTGCGTAATGATCTGCAGCTGCGGCTGGGGTCGCCACAACCGCACCATTCGCTTGTGCCGGAAGTCTGCCAGGCCGAACATCGCATCGAACGAGGTTGCCAATTGAAACGTCAGTGGTCCTTCAATCTGTAAGCCCAGATCTCGCCAACCACGCTCGACGCCGTCACCTTCGTAATCCTTGGAAATGTTAAACCCACCGACGATGGCGAGTCGTCCATCACAAACCAGCAGCTTGCGATGATTGCGGATCGCCGCACGTTTGAGTGCCAGCGGATTGAAGATTCGCGCCTCGCCACCGGCCTCACGCAAGGGCAACCAGAAATCCGCCGCCAAACCGAGCGAACCGATGGCATCCACCAACACGCGGACGTCCACACCTCGTCGAGCCGCGCAGGTCAAGGCATCCCGAAAACGTCTGCCAACTTCATCGTTGGTGTAGATATAGGTTTCCAGGCGAACCGACGAAAGCGCTCGTTCGATGGCGTCGAGCATGGCCGCGAATGCCGTATCGCCAGTGCGCAGCCATTTCCAGGAAGTAACCTGACCCGACGACATTCGCGCAACCTAGTCATTTTGGCTGTAATTGGCAAACTCGACACGCGACAAATCTTGAAAAGCGCGAGGAAAACAAATTTGTTCAAACATTCCCGCCGTTTTGGCATCAATACCACAGTGAAACGACTCTTGGCCCTCCTGGTCGCCGTATTCGTGGCGTTGCTTTCTTCAGCTGCGAATGCCGCGCACACGCGTGTCTCCCTGCTGCTCTCGGCCGCGGCGGCAAGGCCAGGCGACACAGTTCTCGCTGCGGTGCGACTGCAAATGGACCCGGGTTGGCATACTTACTGGCGTAATGGCGGGGAATCCGGGGGGCCAACAAAGATCGAATGGGAATTGCCAACGGGTGTCAGCGCCGAAGAAGCTCAATGGCCCGTGCCTGAAAAATACGTGGCGGAGGGCCTGGTCACCTACGTGTATCACGATGAAGCGGTGTTAGTCGTGCCTTTGAAGCTATCCAGCGACTTGAAACCCGGAGCCCTCGAATTGAAGGCAAAGGTCTCCTGGCTCGAATGTGAACGGGTGTGCGTGCCGGGTGATCAAGTCGTTTCGGCCACGCTGGCGATTGCGGATGCAACGCAACCCTCGGCCGATCTCGCTTTCATTGAGGCAGCCAAAGCCAGGTTGCCGGGTAATGCCTCCAAGCTGAGCACTCGTGCCGTTTGGGAGCAATCCGTCGACGAAAAAACCCGCACGGCAATTCTGGAATGGGACGCTCCAAAGGAATCCAACAGCGCAGACTTTTATCCGGACGCCAGCCCAACCTTTGAGATTTCTCCCAACACTGAAAACATTCAAAGCCAGACCGGGCGGGCGAAACTGCGACTGACAGTCAAGAAGTTTGAGGGGGATTGGCCCAGGGAGATTCGCGGGCTCTTGATCAATAAAAGCGGTGAGCAAGCTCAGTCATTTGAAGCCGCAGTCCCGGTTGAAGAGGCGACAACGGCAAGCACGTACACACCGAAGTCCGCGCAATCGTTGGGCTTGATGCTGTTCTACGCGTTTATCGGTGGATTGATTCTGAATATCATGCCGTGTGTCCTGCCGGTAATTGCGCTGAAAATCCTCGGCTTCGTTGCCCAGGCAAAAGAATCTCCGGCACGGGTCCGGGCGCTGGGGTTGATTTATGCTCTGGGCGTCATCGTCTCGTTCCTCGTCCTCGCCGGGCTCGTGATTGGCTTGAAGGCAGCAGGACAGGCCGCTGGCTGGGGTATGCAGTTCAGCAGCCCGCAGTTCACCATTGCTTTCAGTGTTCTCGTCACGCTGGTGGCGCTCAATCTGTTTGGCGTCTTCGAAGTCACGTTGGGCGGCGGCGTGATGGGGGCAGCCGGGCATTTGGCATCCCGACACGGAGCTGGCGGGGCCTTCTTCAACGGCGTACTCGCCACCGTGTTGGCCACTCCCTGCACGGCACCGTTCCTGAGCGTGGCGTTGGGCTTCGCCTTCTCGCAAAGCGCGGCCATTGTCATTCTCGTATTCGTCACCGTCGGACTCGGACTGGCTTCACCTTACATCCTCTTAAGTTGGTTTCCCGCCTGGTTGACATGGTTGCCCAAACCTGGCGCGTGGATGGAGCGGTTCAAAGTGGCCATGGGCTTTCCCATGCTCGCAACTGCTCTCTGGCTGGTCAGCCTGGTTTCAGACCGATACGGTGAACGTGCCTGGTGGCTGGGGATTTTTTTACTGTTCATCGGCATCGCCGCATGGATCTTCGGGGAATTCATCCAACGTGGACAAAGGCACAAGGTATTGGCTGCGGCGATCCTGGCAGCTTTCCTTGCGCTAGCCTATTTTTGGGTTTTGGACGGCCAATTGCAATGGCGACGGCCCATTGATTCTTTCAACACGACGAATGCACCCCTGAGGAACGCGCCGCACGGATACGTCTGGCAACGTTGGAGTGCCGATGGAGTTCAGAAAGCTCTGGCGGCGGGGCAACCGGTGATTATCGACTTCACCGCCAAGTGGTGCATTACCTGCAACACCATCGTGAAGCCAGCACTGAGCCGTCCAGCCGTTCTCGATCAGTTCAAACGTCTCAACGTTGCTGCATTTCTCGCCGATTACACCGACTATGGCGCTGAAATCGCCGCGGAAATGAAACGCTACGATCGGGCCGCTGTGCCGCTGGTGCTGGTTTTCTCTCCCAAAGCGATTGCACCTGTCATTCTACCGGACCCCAATCCGTTGCTTGGACGGGGTCATTATTCCGACCTCGTGATTGAGGCATTAAATGGCGGGAAATGATTGTCACTGGAACCGGCGTTGGAAGCTTTTTGAAGAGAACAGCAGCTTGGAATTCGGGGTGTTGAATTTTCGCCCGGTATTGCCCTCCCCTACTGGTTGGTTGGGCCGGATGGCGTGTCCTCCCCCCAGATTTCACACCACCCGGCCTCGCACTGCCCAACTGACTCCCACTAAGATCAACCTCACCGTAACTACCGCAATTGTCTGGAGACACTTTAGTCGCTCCAATGATTCTCACAACCCAGTCCATGCCTGAACGCTCTCCAAGGATTGACCCGGGAATTGGTCGCCACTTCATCGGACGGATTTCCTGGCTTAAGAAGGGTGCGACTGGAATTGAGGGTAGCTGGAGTTGCACTCTGCTGTATCACGGATTTTCAATCCGCTGCCGCGGCGACTTCAACGTGCGTGGCAGAATTGACGCGCGGCCGAAAAGAATTCGGCGATATGCAGATTTAGAAATCTGCACTACAACCGAATATTGACCCTCGCTTTCAGTCGCACCCGCTTAATAAGCAAGGCTGGAGTTCCCGTATCCGTTTGCCTAAATTCTGTCGTGCTGCGCAGCGCCAAACGCCATTCCATTAAATCACGGGCCTCTCACTGCAAAACACCTTTCTTATCACGGACGTTGTTTTGTGCCGGCGTCGTCATCGCTTGCATCGAAGCAAGTCCCCAACCATCGCCGTCAGTCAGCTCGATTACTTCGTCAGTCCCGGCCCGGACAAATGTCGTGTCGCGGACGAATAGCATTTTGAAACCGGCCAACACCAATGCCGGCACCAATGCATTCAGTGCGGCCACTGCAAAGAAGGACGACGGTTTTCCGCGGCCCCCGCGCGACACGTTGGAAGTGCAAATCGCGCTGGCGCGCCGGGCCTGTTCTTCCGGCTCGATTGACGGCGTGATGGGGTCCCAGACCCGTGCAGCAATCATGGCCTTCCAACGCACCGGTGGACTGAAGTGTTCTGGTGAGCTTGATTCTGGGACTCGGGATGCGCTCGCGCTGCAAACTATGCCGCTCACCACTTATACCGTCACCAGTAATGACCTCTCCCGTTTGCAGCCGCTGCGCAATACATGGCTCGGCAAATCGCAACAAACGGCGCTCGACTATGAAAACATCCTGGAACTGGCCGCTGAACGCGGGCACGCATCTCCGAATTTGATTCGCCGGCTGAATCCCAATGTGAGCTGGACGAACCTGGCCGTCGGCGCGGAACTGAAGATTCCGTCGGTAGAATACCCTGCCCCGTCCAACAAAGCCGCGTTTGTCACGATCAGCCTCGCCGAACGCAAATTGCAGGCTTTCGATGCGAACACAAACCTGTTGGCGCATTTCCCCTGCAGCATCGCCGCGAAATTTGAGAAACGTCCCGTGGGCGAATTGCATGTCACCGCGATTGCCCCCAATCCGGATTACACCTTTAATCCGGAGGTCTTCCCGGAGTCAGAGGAAGCTCGCCAGATGACGAGTAAGCTCATTCTTCCTCCCGGCCCGAACAACCCGGTGGGCACTGCCTGGATCAGTCTGGACCGTCCGGGTTACGGCATGCATGGCACACCGAACCCGGAGCAAGTGGGCCGCACCGAATCTCACGGCTGCTTCCGTCTGGCCAACTGGAACGCGGACCACCTGCTGAAACTGGTCTCGGTGGGAATGCCCGTGTTCGTCGAACCGTGACGTCTTTTCTGATGACTTGCTGGCAACAATGAATGCGCCTAGCCTCTGCCGCGTCCACGCAAGCAACCATCAACCGACCATCATGAAAACCACCGCCCTGTTTAGCTCTATTGTCCTCGCTACCGCCTCACTCATCGCGGCCGATACACCCAAGGATGAAGTGCTGGCCGCCGCCAAAAAGCTCGGTGACAAACCCAACTACGCCTGGAAGACCATCACCGTTGTTCCTGAGGATGCTCAGTTCAAGCCGGGACCTTCCGAAGGCAAGACGAGCAAAGACGGCATTACTTATGTCACTTGGAGTTTCGGCGACAATACCACTCGAATTTATCTGAAAGGCGACAAGGCGGTTGCCGACCCAAACGGGGACTGGCAAACCCTTGCCGACCTTGAAGGTGACGAGGGGCCTGGTCGTTTTCTCGGTTTTATCATTCGCAACTTCAAGGCGCCAGTCGCGCAGGCAGAAGAGCTCGCCAGTGCCGCCAAAGAACTGAAGAAGGAGGGCGACGCGATTGCCAGCGAAATGACCGAGGAAGGCGCCAAGAAACAGTTTCGTTGGGGCAATGTAACCAATCCGAAAGGCTCGGTGAAGTTCTGGCTCAAGGAAGGCCAGCTCGCGAAGCTGCAATTCAAGCTTACCGGCAAGATAGATTTCAACGGGAACGAAATTGACGTCGACCGCGACACCACGATCGAAATCAAGGATGTGGGTACGACAAAGGTTGAAATCCCCGAGGCGGCCATGAAAAAACTCAACCCGCCCACGCCGCCGACAGCCAAATGACATACGCTTTTTTTTATTCAACAAGCGACTGGACCTGACGAAAGTTCTTATATCGATCCGATAACCCGCCGAGTGGAGTCCGTCTCGATTGAAAGCACGTCGTCGCGTTTTAGCGGCTGCCGCCCTTCTGGCGGGCTTATTGGGAGTTTTCTTGCTTCGTCAGCCGGGTGAGGTTGGCGGATTGAAACTGCCTTCCGGCGCAACCAAGCCAATCATCAGTCTTGGGGACAGTCACGGTATCGTGCTCGCGCCGGATGGCACCCTTTGGTCCTGGGGCGGGGAAGACCGGGGCTTTCCGGTGTTAGGTTTGGGGCAGACAAATTACACCCCGAGGTTGATTCGCATCAACGCCGACACCAACTGGATTTCGGTGTCTGCGGGAGACGCGCACAATCTGGCCTTGAAAGCCGACGGCACAATCTGGGCCTGGGGAGGCAACTTTCGTGGACAACTGGGTGATGGAAACGGCCCAAGACTCACGAATGCCTTGATGCGATCGCGTAACCAACCTACACCAACGGTGGAGGGAAATGATTGGGTGGCGGTCGAAGCCGGGTTTAGCACCAGCTACGCGTTAAAGAAGGACGGCACGCTCTGGGCCTGGGGACTGAACAACTTCAGCCAATTGGGAAACGGCACGTGGACGGAGAGTAGCAAGCCCGTGCAAGTTGGCATGGCGGCAAAGTGGGTGAAGATCAAGGCCGGTGGAGTGAGCGCGGCCGGGATGCAATCCGACGGACGACTTTGGATTTGGGGTGGCAGCCCCAAATTCGGGAACACAAAGTCGCAGAGCTCCGAGAATTATCTCGAACCTCAGTTGATTTCCACGGAAACAAACTGGGTGGACTTTGATGTGGCGTTCAACATCTGGCTCGCGGTCAAGGCAGACGGAACACTGTGGGCCTGGGGCAGAGTCGCCCACATCTTCACGGGCGCGCCCGAAACCTCCGCCGACATCCCTGTCCAAATCGGAACGAATACAGACTGGCGGTGCGTCAGCAGCAGCCGCGGTGGGTCTATGCATCTGCTGCAAAAGCGGGACGATAGTTTTTGGGTTATGGATGCACCAACGTATGATCACGCGTCGGTTCGATTCAGGCAGATCGAACTTCCCCATAATATCGTCGCTTTCGACTTGGGTGGCGGTGCGGTCGCCGCGATGACAAAGGATGGCGAGGTGTGGACGTGGGGCACGGTGCTTGGCTACCACTCCCCCAAGGATCGTTTCATGCGAACCCTGGCTGGATTGTGCTGGCGCCTTGGGTGGAAGGTCTCCTGGGGTGTGAATCAAACCCCGGTTACCCGACAGGAACCATGGCGGCTTCGCACCCTTGACCAGGACGATCAGAATCGTAGTGATTGATGATGGCGGCTGGCAAATTGGAGACAGTTTTCGTAACCGACACTGCGCGCCAACTGAACGGCTTCCTCGAAGTTCATTCCCACTTCCTGCGGCGCGTGTGCGTCCGAGCCAAATGTAATCGTCACCCCATACTGGGAGGCCAGCTCAAGAATTTGTCGGCTCGGATAGATTTCCCGGCAATCCTTCCGGAGGCCGGCGGTGTTAAGTTCGATGGCAATATTGCGCTTCTTCGCCGCCGCCAGGAAACGTTCGTACAGCGGCGTGCAATCCTGCGTCGGCCGGTGGCCAAACTTCTTTGGTAAGTCCGCGTGGCCGATGATTTCAAAAAGGCCACTCTCCGCCGCTTTGGTTAATCGTTCGAAATAGACGGACCAGACTTCGTACGTATCTCGATGCTTCCACTCGGAAAGTTTGTACGGGCTGTCCACCGCCCAGTCATCCGACACGTAGTGGACCGAGCCGATGAAATAGTCCCAAGGATGACGCGCGGCGAGGTCGCGAATCCAATCCTCCTGCCCCGGGATGTAGTCGACTTCCAACGCCAGCCGAATCGTGAGCTGTGGAACGTCACGTTGCGCCTGGCGAACCTTCTCAACGTATTCGTCAAGCTGACCGTTCAACATCCGCCAGTCGTCGAAATCGTCCCGTGCCATGGGCGAGTGATCCGAGAAACCAATCTCCGTGAGGCCGATTGAAAGGGCACGCCGCGCGTAATCCACGGGCTCGCCGCTGGCATGTTTGCAGAGTGGCGTGTGCATGTGGTAGTCCGGTGGCAATACCATGCCCCATTGTTGAAGCGGAGCACCCGGGAGGCCAGTGAAAACTGACGCGGTCATTTCTCCGTCTCAGTCAGAAGAAGTGCGTGACCATGCGACATGAATTGTGTTTCATTTTCGTCAGTGAAGATCATCACGGACGCCACCTGCACGAGCTACCACACTCCCGGCCACCCCGAGCGTCCCGAGCGAATCCTCAACACTCTCGAAAAACTCCGTGCTCAAACCGAGCTTGGAATTGATTGGCTGGAGCCCGAGCCCGCCAATGACAAAGTCATTCTCCGCGCCCACAGCCCGGAACATCTGGCCCGCCTGCGCGTCCCCTTCGACTTTGATGCCGATACTTCCTATTTTCCCGAGATCGAGATGCTCGCCCGCAAGGCAGCCGGCGCGGGCTTACGCGCGCTCGAATCGGCCCGACGCAACGAGACGGTTTTCAGTCTCATGCGCCCGCCCGGTCATCATGCAACTCGCGACCAGGTGATGGGTTTCTGTTATCTCAGCAACATGGCCATCACCGTATTGCAAGCCGTGGCCAGCGGTTCAACGCGTGTCGCTGTTTTCGATTTCGACGTTCACCATGGCAATGGCACCGAAGACATTCTGGCGAACCATCCGCATGCAGCTTTTTTTTCCATCCATGAATACCCGTGCTATCCCGGCACTGGCAAAGCCAACGTGGGCAATAATTGCTTTAACTATCCCGTCGCTCCGTTCAGTCCTCGCGACGATTATCGGAAAACACTTTCCAAAGCACTCGAAGACTTGCGCACCTACCAACCGGAACTCATCGGGGTGTCGGCGGGTTTTGACGCCTATTCCGGTGATCCGCTGGCTCAAGGGTCATTGGAGCTTGAGGATTATCACTGGCTCGGCCGCGAGCTCAGGGAATTTGGCGTACCGATGTTCAGCCTGCTTGAAGGCGGCTACAGCGATGATCTGCCGCAACTGATCTTTGCCTATCTGAAGGGAATCAATGGCAAATAGGCTCGTCGCATTCACGCTGTTGGTGGCAGCCACCCTTCTCTCCGGCTGCACCACACTCACCACAGACCGGCATTTATTTCAATTGGGCGAAACGCGGATTCAAGTGCGCGTTACGCAGAACCGCAGTGCGACGCCAACCATGGTCAATGTGCACGATGACGAAAACACTTCGGTCCGAGCTGGTAGAGTTGTAGTTCGCGAATCCGGCGGGCGACTGATTGAACTCGTGCACAGCGGCAAACGCTTTGTCGAGTTCCAGCTTGAAGGAGACGCTTATCGCTTCGATCCAAACCGGATTTTCACCGAGGAGGGGATTCGCGCCACATTAACGCGCCAGAAGAACTACTCCGACGCAGCTCACGCTGTTGTTCGTAAGTTCGCGCAGGAGCTTCTGGAAACGTTCGAACTCAACCGGCAACCCGTCATCATCGCGCTGCACAACACCGGCAACGGTGGACTTTCCATTAACAGCTATCAGCCGGCGCAAGCGCTGGACCGCGCGGCGGACCGCGTTCACGAGACCAAATCACGCAACGCCGGGGATTTCTTTTACGTCACTGACGAACGGTTCTTTGCCTGGCTGAAGGAACGCGACTTCAACGTGATGTTGCAGGATAACGCCAACGTGCCCGATGACGGTTCAATGTCAGTCTACTTCGGTCGACGCGGCATCCCTTACCTCAACATTGAAGCCAACAACCATCATCTCGAGGAGCAGATTGAAATGGTGCGAGCGGCAGAACGAATGCTCGCAGAGTTAAAAATCCTGCCGAGCCCTGGCCCCCAACAACAGCCGTCGCGGACTAGATGTTCTCGCCAAAGGTCGGTGGCGCGTGATAGGGTGCTTCCACTTCCGGCGACAATTCGTTGGTTTCGCTGGCCAGAATTCGGTAGTTCTTGATCTGAAAAGACACCTCGCGTCCGTCCTGCAAACCCAACTGAGCATACTCTTCTTTGGTCATGCGGCTGCGTAGAATGAGGCCACTGGGCAACTCCAGTTCCAGCCGGAGAAGAATGCCGAGGAAAAACGTGTGCCTCAGCACCGCGCGGTAAGGCAGCAACGAAAGGTCAGTCGAGATTTGCACTGCATACGGCCGGAATCCGACGCGCAACCGCGTTCCTTCCGCTTGACCTGGCGCGGGAAACTCAAGCTCATTGAGACGGGCCAGGCCATTTTTCACCTCGGTGTTCAGCACATTCATTACCCCCACGAACCGCGCGACAAATTCATTGGCAGGTTGCTCGTAAACTTCACGGGGTGTGCCGATTTGTTCGAGATTTCCCCCGGAGAAAATAACGATGCGATTGGACACTTCCATCGCTTCCTCCTGATCATGCGTGACGAAGATGGTGGTGACGTTCAAGTCATGATGCAGCGTGACCAGCCATTCGCGCAGCTCCTGCCGAATCTTGGCGTCCACAGCGCCAAACGGTTCGTCCAGCAGCAACACACCTGGTTTAGGCGCCAGCGCACGCGCAATCGCCACTCGCTGCCGTTGTCCGCCGGAGAGCTGGTGGGGGTAACGTTTCTCCAGTCCATTGAGCCCAAACAGTTCCAACAACTCAGCCACCCGGGCCTTGATATCGGCGGTTTTCCACTTCTTGATCTTGAGCCCGAACGCGATGTTCTTGAACACGTTCATGTTCTTGAACAGCGCATAGCTCTGAAACACAAAGCCGATGTTACGCGTCTGCACCGGAACGTCGTTGACCCGGACGCCGCGCACGAAGATGTCGCCCTCGGTGGGCACTTCGAGACCGGCAATCATTCGCAAGACAGTGGTCTTGCCACCGCCGCTCGGACCGAGGAGCGCCATCAATTCGCCCTCATTCACCGTGAAATTGACATTATTCACGGCAGTCACTTCGCCGAACTTCTTGCTGACGTTCTTTAACTCAATGCTCATTCAACTTTGGATTGCGAAATAAAAGTGGTATCGCCGGACTCCGAAATCCCGGCCAACTGCGCGAGTTCGAATTCGCGATGCTGCTTCCATTCGAGGAATGTCTTGATGCCCAACGTCACCAACGCCAGCAATGCGAGCAGACTGGCGACGGCAAATGCTCCGGCCGTGTTGGCGTTCTGATACAGCTGCTCCACGTGGAGGGGCATTGTGTTGGTCTGGCCAATGATGTGGCCACTCACGACGGACACCGCGCCGTATTCCCCCATCGCTCGCGCGTTGCACAGAATGACGCCGTAGATCAAACCCCATTTCACCGACGGCAACGTGACATGCCAGAACGTTTGCCAGCCATTGGCCCCAAGGGTCAGGGCTGCTTGCTCCTGATCCGTGCCGGTCGCCTCCATAATGGGAATCAACTCACGCGCGACAAACGGAAACGTAATAAACACGGTCGCCAGCACAATGCCTGGTACCGCGAAGATGATCCGGATGTCATGGTCGCTCAACCAGGGGCCAAGGAAACCTTGCAAGCCAAACAGCACGACAAACATCAAACCCGCGACGACCGGCGACACCGAGAAAGGCAGGTCGATGAGCGCAACCAGAAAGACTTTGCCGCGAAATTGAAACTTGGCAATCGCCCACGCTGCCGCCAATCCAAACAGCACATTCAACGGCACAGCGATCGCGGCCACCAGGAGGGTAAGCTTCATCGCGGCCCACGAATCGGGATCCGTAATGGCCTTCGCGTAAACGGCCCACCCTTTCGAGAATGCCTGAACGAAGACATTCGCCAGCGGCAGGACCAGGAAAAGCAGACAAAAGCCCATCGCGAGCCCGATCAAGGTCCACTTGGCAAAGGCTGATTCCTCCGTGCCACGCTGTGATTTCTTGTGGCCCGCGCCCCAACGTTTTTTTGTGATTCCTGCCATCTGGTTCAGCCCTTCACAAACTTGTTGGCCCACTGCTCAAGGAAGTTGATGACAATGAGCAACAGGAACGAGAACACCAGCAACACCACCGCCAGAGCAATCGCACCCGAGTATTCAAACTCATCCAGGCGAATAAAAATCAATTGCGGCGCAATCTCGCTGCGAAACGGGATATTGCCGGAAATGAAAACAATCGAACCGTATTCGCCAACGGCGCGCGCGAATGCCAGGGCAAAGCCAGTGATGATCGAGGGCAACAACGTGGGCGCAATGACGCTGACAAAAGTGCGCAACCGCCCTGCCCCAAGCGTCGCCGCCGATTCCTCCACCTCGCGCTCGAAACTCTCCAGCACCGGCTGAAGGGTTCGCACCACAAAGGGCATTCCGACAAACGTCAAGGCCACCACGACGCCAAACCAGGGCATGTAAAGCGTGATGGGCTCAACTTTTCCGTCGGGATAGGTGCGCGCGAAGAATTGTCCCAACCATCCATTCGTCGCGAACATGTTGGCCAGCGTAAGGCCAGCCACGGCCGTGGGCAAAGCGAACGGAAAATCCACCATCGCATCAATAAAACGCCGCCCGGGAAATTCATAACGGGTCAACACCCAGGCAAGCAAAGTTCCGAATACCGCGTTTGCCAGCGCGGCGATTGCCGACGCACCAAAGGTGAGCTTGTAAGCCGCCAGCGCGCGGTCCGTGGTCGCCAGCTCCCAGAATTCTTTCCACGGAATCCCCAGCGTTTTGATCAGCAAACCGCCCATGGGAATGAGCACCAGCGCGCTCAAGTAAAAGAGCGTAAAACCCATGGTCAGGCCGAAGCCCGGAAGTGCATTGAATTTCTTTTCCGCCATGCGGGACGCTAGAGTCTATGGAAAACACCATCAGCCGCAAAGCCTTTCAACGAGGAAACGCACTTTGCCGCCGACTGTCTGCAGCGCAAACTTCGCGAATGACTCAACGGTTCGCTCGCTGAATCTGGTCAAAAGATCCGCCGTCGGCGAAGTGAGCCTTCTGAGCTTTCTGCCAACCGCCAAACACTTCGTCGATCGTGAACAGATTCAGCCTGGTGAATTGATTGGAATACTTCGCTGCGACCTTCTCGGAACGCGGGCGGTAAAAATTTTTTCCAGCAATCTCCTGCCCTTCGTCTGAGTACAGGTATTCCAGATATGCTTTGGCTACGGTTTCAGTGCCGCGGCGCTTGGCAAACTTGTCCACAACAGCGACCGGCGGCTCTGCGAGAATGCTGATGGACGGAACAACAATTTCAAATTTGTCCGCGCCGTATTCTTTGATAGCCAGAAAGGCTTCATTCTCCCAACCGACCAGCACGTCGCCAATCTCGCGCTGAACGAACGTGGTGGTCGCCCCGCGCGCACCAGTATCCCACACCGGCACGTTCTTGTAGAACTTCGTCACGAAATCTTTTGCCTTGGCCTCGTCGCCGCCGTTCTTTAACACGTAGCCCCAGGCCGCCAAATAGGTCCAGCGTGCCGCGCCCGAAGTTTTCGGATTGGCCGGAATAATGGAGACGCCAGGCTTCACCAGGTCGTTCCAGTCCTTGATCCCCTTGGGGTTTCCTTTGCGTACCAGAAACACAATCGTGGATGTGTAGGGCGCACTATTGTGGGGCAAACGCTTCTGCCAGTCGGTGCTGAGCAGCCTGGCCTTCTCGGCAATGGCATCGACATCGTAAGCCAACGCCAGCGTCACGACATCGGCTTGCAGTCCGTCAATGACCGAACGGGCTTGCTTGCCGGAGCCGCCATGGGATTGCTGGATTGTGACCGTGTCACCAGTCTTCTCTTTCCAGTGCTTTGCAAATGCAGCGTTGTACTCCGAGTATAGTTCGCGCGTCGGGTCGTAGGAAGCATTGAGGAGCTTGACCTCTTTAGCGCTGACGGGCAGCGCACTGAATACGGCCACAGCTCCAATCACACCGAGCAGCGCCGCCGCAGCAATCAAATTCCAGGTTTTTTTCATTCTCATATTCTTAGTTTCTGAAAATTTTGCGTTTTAGAACGCCAGTTGGATACGGGTAAAGAACACCTTTTCCTCCTGGCTGGTTACGGTTGCCGGCGGCACCAGGCTCAGCGCGTTGGCTGGGTTCACCTGCCCGCCCCCGTCAAAGGTCGTATAAGAAAAGCTCGTCAGCACGCGGATGTTTTTATTGAGCCACCAGTTCAGCCCAACCGACCAGGAAAGCGCTTCGCTCGCTGAGAAATCAGGATTCGAAAAGGCATTACCAGTAAAGGCTGCATCATCAATCGTGAGTTGCGATACCCGGCCTACCAGTTGCCAGGCCCCCCAATTTCCAACGCGCGGGTCAAACGGGTGTTTGGGGGTCACTCCGTTGTAAGTGGCGTCCTCTCCGGTGAGCACCCACTGGACGCCGACCTGCCACGCGGTGTTACGCAGATTAACGCGGGCCAGGGTCGCTGTGTTATACACTCCCTGGTCGGAAATTATGTATTCACCCAGAAGTCCGAACGGCCCCCAATAGTAATAACCCTGCGGCGAAAACCGCCAGTGCGTGCCGTCCGCTTGCACTGTGTTGAGGTAAGCAAAGAACTGCTGCTGACCCGTTGTCACGTAACCCGGCTGCGTTCCTCCCGTGGTATTCGGCAATCCATTGACACTGAATGTCAAATCCGCCCAACTCCCGCCCACGCCGAAACCAAGGCCCTTCAAACCCTTAACACTTGATTTCTTGAAAGGCTGCAAGAAGAGTCGCGCGCCCAGTTCTTTGTTGTCGTTGAAATCGCTATTTCCAGAATTGCGGTAGTCTCCGCTTTCATTGTAAACGCCCACGGCATAACTGGCGACGCCTCCGGCAATGTCCCCCATCAATTGCACCCCGACATTACGACTCGGCACCAAATCGTTGGCGAGGGAACGTTCATTAAACGAACCCACCGCATCGGCCTGAAGGTTCTCCAATCCGACCGGACCTTTCATCTTTCCAACTCGTAATTGCAGCGACGGCTGATACCGATAATTGAGCCACGCGTCAACCAGCGTGGTGCTGTTACCGGCAAAATCAGGGTTCAACAAGAAGTCGAAGTCCCGAAAAACCGTGCCCTCGAAAATGATTCGCGCCCGCCGAATCAAGAAGCCGCTGTTGCCTTCAATGTAGGGACTGTCATCAAAGAAGGTTCGCGAGTCCGCCTGCAACATACCGCGCAGTCTCAAAACGAAATTGGTATCTGCCGAACTAAGAGTAAATCCGTTCGCCCCAACGCTGAGGCGCGGCGCGTCCTTGGCTCTGGCCTCGGTGGCTTCGGCGGCCAATTCAGTGTTGCGTTCGACCACTCGGATCTTCTGATCCAGTTCCTTGGTGGTGGGCCCATCGGTGGGTGTAACCGCAATTTCTGGAACAACACGGCCTGCTTCCAGTGAACCGACTTTGCTTTCCAGTTCCTTGATTTGCCCTTGAAGCTTCTGCACTTCAACCTGGTGAGCTTTTTCGGTCGCTTGGGTTCGCTGGGCGTCCTCAGCTTTGCTCTTTTCCAGTTGCTCCAAACGACCGAGGAGTTTTTGAATCAACTCGGCTTGTTCCGCTTGAGTGGATTGCAGTTGGTTCACGGCCGACGCACTGGATCCAGCCGGCGCGGTCGGAACATTCGTAACTTGACCAATGGCTCCGCTCGCCAAACCGCAGATCGCTGTCACCACCCCCGCTTTGGTTGTCCATCGTGATTTAATTGTCATCGTTTTCTCTCCCGACTCTGGGCTGAGGTTAAATATAAATACAACTAAGTCAATAGAGATTTTTGAGTTTAAGCCGGGTTTGTTTAGTTTTAAGGGGGACTCCTGATTTCACTCCGGAAGAGGAGTGACAACTTAAGCTACCAATTCGGGCTGATAACCGGCTCGGAATTGCTTGGTAGGGGGAATACTTCGTCGAACTGTCCATCCAGGAACTTCACCGCTATCTGGACTCCGCCAATGCCGTGTTCCCGGGCAAAATCGATTGCGCGTTGCGAGTGCTGAAAATCGTAGCCTTCAAGAGGATTTGCAGTCCAGTTTCCCAAGCTGCGTAAGTAAAGCTGGGTGCGGACGTGTTGCAAAAGAATTCTCATGACATCTGCCGAAGTTGTCTCGCGAAACCG
>DASUGI010000289.1:0-32666 GCA_036274115.1 Verrucomicrobiia bacterium | reverse complement strand
GGCCGCGAACAACTGATGAGCAGGTAACGGGCGAACTGATAGTAGAGCGCCGCGAGCTGGGCGTCATCGCCTTGGGCAAAACGTTTAATGCGCTCATCCGTTGTCAGCTTCATGGCGTCGCTGTGGCCGAGGTCAAGACTGACGCGGCGAAAGAGCGGCTGGTAATCCTTGAGGTGCGTATCGCGCAACCTGGCGAAGGACTTTTTCCCGGCGCTGGCCAGCGTCTTCGTTGCAATTGCTTCGGGATCTCCGCTCACATCGTCGAAGCGCTTGTAACTCGTGGCGGCGGCGATCAACAGTGTGACTTCATTTGCGCCCGTCACGGTGATTTTTCCAGAGTCGCCGCTGACCTTGCCGCCTTTGGCGATGATTTTGACGCGCGCCTGATAAGTGAGTTGACCCTTGACTCCGCCGGCGTCGCCGCCTTTGCCATTTATCACGAGCGTATCGCTGCCTTCATTGGTGATGGCCGCGCCGCGCATCGGAGTCCGTATTCCGGCGGTGAACGAAATCTTTTTCGGCTGGTCGGCTGTGAGGCGCAACACGATGACGTTTTCCGGCGCGTTGGCAAAAACCTCCCGCGAGAACCGCACTCCGTCCGAGGTGAAGCTCGTCGTGGTGGTCGCCGTGTCGAGGTTGAGTTCACGTCGGTAGGCAGTGGCGTTCGTTCCGTTGGCGAACGTGAGGAACAGGCTGCCGACGGTTTGATACGGCATTTGCCCGAGAGGCTTGGCCATGACCCGCGCGCTGAGGAGTTGTGCGGCCTCGCGATATTTCGCTTCGTTGACCAACTGGCGCACCTGGGGCAACGCTTCCTTCGCCTGCGGATTGACCGGATCGTAAGGGCCACCGGCCCAGAGCGTGCCTTCATTGAGTTGGAGTCGCTCCTCACCAATGCCACCAAAGACCATCGCGCTGATGCGCCCATTGCCGACGGGCAGCGCTTCGACCCATTTGGTGGCTGGCTTGTCGTACCACAGCAGAAGGTCCGTCTCGGTTTGAGCGCCGAGCAGAGCAGTGGCTGAGAAACTTGTGGCCAGGACAATGGCCCAAAAGGCGCGGATGGGTTTGAACTTGGTCGTCATGGTTGATTTGGGGATGCCACAGTTGCCACGTGCGACGGTTGCGCTGACAAAGCGATCGCAAGCCGTGGTCAGCATCGTGGCACCAAATCAGCGTTTATATAAGTCCAGGCGGACCAAGGGCGGAAACATATCCGATGATAGGCATCGTATCCCTTGAGTCGGCGTCCGAACGCAGGCTGACCGGAAGGCGGCATGCATCGCAGTTAATTGCGAAAGAGCAGGGGGGCGAATTGATACAGGCTGCGGCGCCAGGTCTGGAATTCATGCGCGGTGTCGGGCGACACGTAGGCCGTGTTCTTTAGCCCGATACTGTTGAGGGCTTCGTGATTGGCGTTGATGTTGCGGGGGTTTTCTTTGCTGCCGCAACTGGCAAACACGACTTTGACTTTCTCGCGGAAGCCGGAGGTGTTGTTGACGTCGTTGGTGTTGATTACGCCACCGCTGAAGAGACCGATGTGGGAAAACTTGTCGAGATTCTTCAGGGTGATGAACTTGGTTTCCATTCCGCCCATGGACAGTCCGGCCATGGCGCGGTTGGGTTGATCGGACAACGTGCGGAAGTTGGCGTCGATGTACGGGATCAATTCGCCGACGAGGACTTTTTCGAAGGCCTCCGCTGCGCCGGCAAATGGATTTCCACCGCCGCGACCTCCGGGGCCACCGCCCCTGGCCGGAGCGGCGTTGGTGCCGCCGGAAGGCGCATTGGTTCCGCCAGCGCCGCCCGGTCGTCGGCCACCCGGGCCCGGACCCTCGTTGGTCAAACCGTAGGTCATCACGATGAGGAAGGGCTGGCACTTACCGTCGGCGATGAGGTTGTCCATGATGAGATTGGCGCGGCCTTGATTCCACCAGGCGTATTCGTTTTCGCCCCAGCCATGCTGCAGATACAGGACCGGATAGCGCCTGGTGGTGTCCTTGTCGTAATCCGGCGGCGTGTAAACGTAGGCGGAACGCGCGATGATGCTGTTGGTGATCTTTGACGGGAAAAGGACCTGCTGAACGCGCCCGTGCGGAACATCCTTCAACGCGTAGAAATCCTGATCTTGAGCCGGAATCTCAATGCCGCTTTCCCAGCGAGTGGAGCCGTAAAAATTCAGTGCGCCGGGATCGTTGAACGTCCCGCCGTCAATGGTGAGGTGGTAATAGTGGAATCCTTCGTCCAGCGCCTTCTCGGTGACGCCCGTCCACACACCATCCTCGCCTTTGGTGAGAGCGAGGCCACCGCGTTCGCGGCCGCCGAGACTCACTCTGACGTTTTGGGCCTGCGGGGCCATGACGCGAAAGCGCGCATAGCGTTGCGAGTTGACTTGCGGATACGGTTGTCCGGGTTGGTTCAGGCTCGAAGGTTTCCAGTCGGCGGCGAGTTCGTTGGTTTGGGCGGGGCAAAGCTGGCCTGTCAACAGCACGGCGAGGGCGAGCACTGGCAATTGTTTGTTCATTTGATGTTTGGCTAGGTTGATTATGATTCCCGGTTCGATCAGAGTCAGACGTCCAAGCTCCATCCTTCGCGGTACGTTGGTTTAACGAACGCGTTGGCGGCATCGTTGTTGGTAAACCGCATTGCCTTATCGTCCCACTGCAGCGTCTGTCCGGGAAACTGGATGGCGATGGCGCCCAGCAGAGCGGCCTGCGTTAGCGGCCCGCCGTAATCGAAGTTCGACCCGGCCTGTCCACCGGTGCGAATTGCTTCCAGCCAATCCCACGCATGGTTCTTAACTCTTTTAATTTTTTCGGCGGGCGCATTTTTGCCGGAGTGCTCCTCCATCAGTTTTTCGGGGACAAGATAACAGCCACCCGCGCCGTGAGAGCCGTGCACGATCAGACCCTTTTCGCCAAACAGAACGGCGCCCGTGCCGGGAATCCGGTCGTCGGCAGAGAATTCTTTGGGCCGCGGAAACGCCTGATTGCCGTCATGCCAGACCAGCGTGACCGGGCCCCGATCGCCCCGCGCCGGGAATTGATACGTGATTCGCGTGGAGGGCGGATAAGTCAGTCCATGCTTGGCCGGGTCGTAGTTTGCGACTTCGGCGGTGATGCTGGTCGGGGCGTCCAACTGCAATGCCCAGAAGGAAGGATCGACGACGTGACAGAACCAGTCGCCAATCGTGCCGGTGCCGAAGGGCATCCAGCCGCGCCAGTTCCAGTGCACCCACATCGGCGTGTACGGACGAAACGTCACGGGCCCGATCCAGAGATCGTAGTCGAGGCCCGCGGGAACTTCGTAGGTCTGATCCAGTTTCGGCAGGTTGCGCAATTGACTGTAAACATTTTTGAACGCATCGGAGCGGGCATGGACGGTGTGAACCGGACCGACGGCGCCGGACCAGACCCACTCGCACAAGCGTCGAATGGTTCCGCTGGAATGTCCCTGATTGCCCAATTGCGTCACGACTTTGTACTTGTGCGCTCCGGCCATGAGTTGACGCACTTCCTGCACGTTGTGCGCGAGTGGCTTTTCGCAGTAGACGTGTTTGCCGCGTTTCATCGCTTCCATGGCAATGACGGCGTGCGTGTGGTCCGGTGTGCCGATGACGACCGCGTCAATCTCCTTGCCCATCTGGTCGAGCATCACGCGATAGTCCTTGAAACGTTTGGCTTTGGGATATTTGCCGAATGTCTTGGCGGCGTAATTTTCGTCCACGTCGCAAAGCGCGACGATGTTCTGCCCTTCACCGGCCATGGCATCAATGTCGCCGCCGCCCTGGGAGCCGACGCCAATGCCCGCGATGTTGAGTTTGTCGTTTGGGGAAATGCGTTCCGCTCCACTCACGATCCCGGAGGGGAGAATTTGGAGGGTGGCCACTCCCAAAGTTGTGTTGACCAGGAACCGGCGCCGGTTGATTCCATTCGCGCTGTGATTTTTCATAGATGATGCCGCGACTGGAAGCGCCGCGGGTGTTTGATGAAGTGTTTCAGATCGCATCAACCGTTCAACCCTGACAAATGTCACAATTCGCCAACCGGTTTACCAGGGCTTCAATGGTCAATATTCCGTAGTAGCGCAGATTTCCAAATCTGCTGTATCGCCGAATTCTATTCGGCAGGGCGTCGATTCCGCCGGGCGCGTTGAAGTGGGTGGGCGCAGCGGATTGAAAATCCGCGATACAGCAGAGTGCAACTCTGCGCTACGTGACCCTCACTTTCAGTCGCGCTGGCTTCAAGGGGTGCGACTGAAAGTGAGGCCAATATTCCGTAGTAGCGCAGATTTCCAAATCTGCTGTATCGCCGAATTCCATTCGGCAAGGCGTCCATTCTGCCGGGCGTGTTGAAGTCGGTGGGCGCAGCGGATTGAAAATCCGCGATACAGCAGAGTGCAACTCTGCGCTACGTGGCCCTCACTTTCAGTCGCGCTGGCTTCAAGGGGTGCGACTGAAAGTGAGGTCAATATTCCGTAGTAGCGCAGATTTCCAAATCTGCTGTATCGCCGAATTCTATTCGGCAGGGCTTCGATTCCGCCGGGCGCGTTGAAGCGGGTGGGCGCAGCGGATTGAAAATCCGCGATACAGCAGAGTGCAACTCTGCGCTACGTTGACCCTCACATTCAGTCGCACCGGCTTCAAGAGCGAACTTGACTGACAGTGCCTGACAAGGGTATCGCAAGTCATGCACAGCTTTGCCACCCGAGCGCTCACGGCGGGGCGGTATTGTGTAAACGCGATGCTGTTGCTTGGCGGCCTGGGCGTTGCGGCCGCCGCTGAAGCGTTACCCTCGGAGCCGCTGACGAATTTGTTTCAGCTCCGCCAGTGTGCCGAACAGGGTCCCCACGTGGTTCAGCCCTTCCGAATTGTGGCGGAGGTAATGGATGTGGACGCGGCGCACGGCGTGTTGGTTTTGCGGGACGCGACGGGAACGGAGTTTGTCCGAGTGGGTTTGACCAATCGGAATGTTGAACCCGGAGCGACGGTGTCTCTGGAAGTCGCCGGGTGCGCGGTAAGGGTGGAACATTTTGGGCTGAACATTGTTCCCGGCCTGGTGGTGGACAATGACGGCATTCATCCCCGGATCACGGAATCCGCCAAAATCTTCCTCCCGGCAGGAACAAACCCGATCAAACTGGAATGGTTCAACTGGTTTGGGAACTCCGCGTTGGCGTTGGAGTTTGAAGGCCCCAACCAGCCGCGCGGACCCATTCCCTCCGGCATGCTTTCACGGGCCGCCGTGGACCCGACCACGGGCCACACAAATCTTCTTGGCGGACTCGATTACCGGTGTTGGGAAGGAGTTTGGGAGATGCTGCCGGAGTTTGGCGCACTGCCACCGGTGAAAAGCGGCGTGGCAAGCAATTTTGACCTGCAACTGCGGTCGCGACCGAACGCGGTGGGGATGCAGTTCGACGGCTTTATTTCGATTCCAGCAACCGGTCTCTACACGTTTCATCTGGCGAGCGATGATGGCAGCCGCTTGTCGATAGGGCGACCGTCCCTGGACCTTCGGGTGCTGAGCCAACGTCGCCTGGACCCTGCGGAGATCATCACGGCCAGCATGCTCGAAACCAATCACGGTTCCTGGGTGACGCTTGAAGGAACGGTTTCCGCCGCGGGGGTGTGGAGTGCGGGTGGCGAATTGCGGCTGCGCGTGGAGAATGAGGACATCCGGATGGAGGTGTTTGAGAGCGGCGATTTCACCTCACGCTTTCCGGTGCGGCAACGCGTCAGAGTCTCCGGACTTTTCGAGAACCTTGTGAGCGAGGAGGGTTATCTTCCCGGCCGATTGCTGGTGCTGAACTGGAATGCGGTCAAGCCCGTGGGCGAAATTGGTGCCGCGAAGGTCTCTCCGAAGGCGGTGCCGACCAACTCGATTTCCCGCCTGACGACAGCCGCGGAGATCAAGGGGTTGACGCGCGAGGCGGCCCAACAGGAACAACCGGTTTTGATACGCGGGGTGGTCACCGCCGCGATCTCGAAGTATACCGGGGTCGTGGTTCAGGACCAAACGGGCGGTGTCTATGTCGATTTGCGGGAACTCATTTTATCGCAGCCACCGCGGCGCGGAGATTTCTGCGAAGTCGAAGGAGTCACGGGCCCGGGCGGGTTTGCCCCGGTGGTCGTGCCGTCGCGGATTACGCGTTTGGGCCACGGCCAATTGCCCAAGCCGGTGGTGGCAACCCGGGATCAGTTGGTGAACAGCAGTCTGGACACCGAGTACGCGGAGATTGACGGCGCGGTGACCGACGTCGTGGACCGCCGGCTCACGTTGATCATGCAAGGAAGCGAGATTTCCGTGGAGTTGCCGGACTCGCGACCCGAAGCGCTCCGCGACCTTGTGAATGCGCTGATTCGGATTCGAGGTTGCGTCTTTACCGATTTCGACTTTGGAACGCGCAAGTTCAAGCCCGGATCGCTCGCGGTCCGCAACGCTACCATTGATGTTCTCCAGTTGCCGCCCGCCGACTTCTTTGACGCGCCGCAAAAGAGCATTGGCCAATTGCTGTTTTACGATTCCAAGGCGGCTCCCTTCCGACGATTGAAAATCGCCGGTCAGGTCATCCACAGCGGTGAGGGGGAATTCTTTCTATCCGACGGCACCAATGGCCTGCTGGTGACCGCACGGAATCAAGATAAGTTTGCCGTGGGCGATCTGGTGGAAGCGGTGGGCTTCCTGGCCTGGCGCCATCAGGCGGCCGAACTCAAAGACGCGATGATGCGCAAGACGGGTTGGGCACCGCTCCCGGCCGCCACCAAACTTCCGCCCGACCAGTTGTTCCAGGCGCGATACGCCGGGACGTTGGTGCAGGTGGATGCCACGCTGATTAATCACTGGCGCGAGGCTTCCGAACTGGTGATGGAACTCCAATCAGGATTCTCGGCTTTCCGCGCCCGTTTGCGGGAAGGGCAGGCGGGAGTCCAGTTGCCCACCTCGGGCAGCCGGCTGTCTGTAACTGGAGTGTACGCACCCCGCGGCGCCGCTGCGGCTGATGGCACGCTGAGCGGATTTGATTTGTTGCTATCGGCCCCGAGTGGCATTCGAGTGTTGACGACTCCGCCCTGGTGGACCCTCAAACGAGTGTTGATCCTGTCGGGAGTGTTGGCGGCGGTGCTCCTGGCCGTCTTGATCTGGAACCAGGAACTGCACAGCAAGGTGGAGGAACGCGGGCGGCAGTTGGAAGCCGAAATCAGCAACCGGCAGCAAGCGGAGTTGCAGCGCGCGGCCGAGGCGGAGCGGGCGCGTATTGCCCGCGATTTGCATGACGAACTGGGCTCGGGGCTCACGGAGGTCAGTCTGCTGGCCAGCGCGGGTTTGGGCCGGTTGCAGGACGGGGGACAACTCCGTGAGCGTTTTCATAGCATCGCGGAGAAGTCGCGCGCGCTCGTGTCCGGTCTGGATGTCATCGTGTGGGCGATTGATCCGCGGCGCAATTCGCTGCAATCGTTTGCGGATTACGTGGGCCGCTATGCCCGCGAGTTTTTTGCCGCGTCCACGGTTGATTGCCGCTTGCGGATTCGCATGGGGCAGGGTGACGCCGCGTTGTCCGAGTCCGTGCGCCACAGCTTGTTCCTGGCCGTCAAAGAGGCGCTGCACAATATCGTCCGCCACGCTTCCGCCACCCAGGTCGACCTTCAGATTCTGCAAACCGATGATCGTTTGCAAATCGTCATCAATGACAATGGATGTGGTTTCGATCGGGGTGCCGTGCTGAATGGGGCGGGTGATGGGCTCATGAATTTCCAGGAGCGATTGCGCGCGATGCGCGGGGAATGCCATATTGAATCGGAAGCAGGCAAAGGGACGACGGTTCGATTCGTTGTTCCGGTGCCGGAACTGCCAGGTTAACTCGTATTGAGAAAAACATGACTACGGTTGCCATTATCGAAGACAACAATACGATGCGCAAAATGCTGACGGAGCTGGTGGACAGCGCCCCGGGTTACCGGTGCGTTTGCGCCTGCTCGACGTCCCGGGACGCGTTGGTGGAAGTGCCCAAACACCAGCCGGACGTGGTGCTGATGGACATTCACCTGCCGGATGAGTCAGGAATCAATTGCACGGCGCGATTGACGGAAAAGATGCCCGACGTGCAGGTGATCATGGTGACGGTTTACCAGGACATCAACCTGATCTTTCAAGCGCTTAAAGCCGGCGCCTGCGGGTATATCCTGAAGCGCTTTCGACCGGAGCAGATCATTCAAGCGATCGCCGAAGTGCGGGCCGGGGGAGCCCCGATGACCAGTGAGATCGCCCGCATGCTGGTGCAATCCTTCCGCACCCCCACAGTGGTTCCGGACGCGGGATTGACTTCACGGGAGGCGGAGATTCTCGAACTGCTGGCGGAAGGACTTTCGAACAAGGAAATAGCGAACAAGACAAGCATTGCTGCCGGAACGGTCCGCAATCACCTCGCCAGCATTTTCAAGAAGCTCCACGTCCGTTGCCGGTCGGAAGCCACCGCCAAGTACCTTCGTAACAAGCAACGTGCCGAGTTGCCTCCCACGAGCCACAACTAAAATGTGACGTACGTCACATACCCGTTCAGACAGCGCCCATGATACGCTGGCCCCGAATCCAAAAGAAATGTCTGCGCAAGCGGCTGCTCCATCGTGCATACCCGGTGGTTTCATCCGTCAGCGTGGTCAAACTATGAAACCACCAACCAATACCAACCTAAACAGCAGCGTTATGAAAATCCCATGGCTAAAAGCACTCGCGTTTTGCTTGTTCATTGTGCTTAGCGGAATGAGCACCTCCCTTTGGGGGCAAGTCTCCGCGTTTTCAGGGCAGGATGTCGGCGCGCCAACTCACCCGGGTGGCTTTACTAACAATCCCAATGGCAGCATCTCCATCAATGGCGGCGGGGATGATATCTGGAACAGCGCCGATAATTTTTATTACTACTTCGCCTCGGTCACCGGTTTGGTTTGGGAGGCCAAGATGAAGATCATCTCGTTTGAGGGCCCGGACCAGTGGTCCAAGATTAATTTAATGGTCCGGCGGCCGAGTGCCGTGGGGAACCCGCCGGCCGGGGATGACCCGCATTACAGCGCGACCAGCACCCGAGCCACGGGGCAGAATGAAATTCGACCCAATTGGCGTGGTACCCGCGCCGCTGGCAGCGGCGACTTCACGCCTGGTTTGGCCCCAAATTATCCCAATCAATGGGTTCGCGTCACACGGACCAACGCACTGTTCACGCTGCATCACAGCACCGACGGCGTGAATTGGACGCAAATGCACTCGCAGAACACGGCTACCACCGCCAATGGTTTCGATGGTGTCGCGTGGGAGGATCCAATTCTGGTGGGTCCCGCTGTCACGGCGCACAATGATGGCAACGCCACCGGGGCCACGGCCGTTATTTCGAACCTGACCATTACCGTTTATCCCGTGACGCCCCCGACCAGCGCCGGGGTCGCCAGTCAAATCACGGGTACGACCAACGTTTATTCCTACGCGGAGGCGTCATTCAACTTTGTCGCCACGAACAACGCGCAACCCTCCATTCTCTACGGAATGACTTATGAATGGTACAAGAACGGGATTCGGGTGAGCACCAACGGAATGGGGCCGAATTACACGTTCCTCACGCTGCCCGCGGACAATGGCGCGCAGATCCAGGCCGTCGGCCGGGTGAATGATCCGGCGTATAATCATCTTAGCGTCACCAGTGCGGTCCTGACCCTCACCACCCTTCCGGGCGCGCAGATCTATACCAACGGGCTTAAGCGCGAGTTCTTCGCGGGCGCCACGCGCGAAGCGGTTGAGAGTGGCAGCACGGCTCCTGGCGTGGTCACGCTGGCCACACAAGCTGATGTGCCCGGCGGCGCCGGCAACAACTACGCAACCCGCTACAGCGGATACTTCATCCCGCCCGCGGACGGTGCCTACGTTTTCTTCGTCGCAGCGGACGACGACACGGACGTCTTTCTCAGCACCGACTCAAGTCCCAACAATAAGCGCTTGATCTGCCAGGAAGGTGCCTGGAGCGGTAATCGCAATTGGTTCACCGTGGGTGGCGCCAACAGTTTTGCCAACCAGAAACGCAGCGACCAATGGTCTCCTGATGGCGGCGCGACGATTCCTTATGCCGAGGGCATTTATCTCCTGGGCGGTAATCTTTACTATTTTGAGTCGGTTCACCACCAGGGCACGGGCGGTGATAACTGGGCCGTAACCTATCAAACCACCAATGAAGTGAGCGACCCGAATTGGCCTTCTCTTTTCACGGATGGGACAGCGGTGCGGTTGCGTGCCGCCAGCAACAACATTGCGGTCATTGCCTGGGCCGGCACGAATCTATCATGGGTGGTTCAGCCCACGAACCGCACCGTGTTCGAAGGCGACAACGCTGTTTTCCATGCTTCGACCGCCAGCGATGGCGAGATGGCGGTCCTCTATCAGTGGTATGTCAACGGTGCTCCGGCTGGAAACGCCTCATCGCTCACGATTCCGGTGGTTACCATGTTGAACAATGGCGCGCAAATCAGTGTGGTCGCCCGAACGCCAGTCGGGAGTCTATCGATTACCAGCGGACCCGTGACACTGACCGTTCAGCAGGCGGTTTGGGAGCCCGGCTTCGTCCGCGTCGAACGCTGGAACGGCGCCACCCGCCAGCAGGTAAACCAAGGCACCGTTGGGACGGCCACTTATGCCATTTCTGTGCCTGGCTTCGTCATGGGCCTTGATAACCCCGGCGGTCAGAATGATTTCGCCCGCCGTTTCACGGGATTCTTCGTTCCGCCCACCACGGGGAACTATGTCTTCTTCGTCAACGGTGACGACGACACGGATCTTTTCATCAGCACCGACGCCACGCCCGGCAACAAGCGGCTGGTGTGTCAGGAAGCAGGCTGGAGTGGTCCGCTCACCTGGGCGGGCGGCGGCGGTGGCGGCAGCACGGCTGCCCAGAAGCGCTCCGATCAGTGGTCTCCGGACGGAGGTGTTACCGTCCCGTATCAAACCGGCATCTCGTTGGTTGCGGGACAACGCTACTACACGGAAATGGCCTTTCACCAGGGCTCAGGCGGGGCCAATGTTCAGGCGACGTATAAACTTCTCACACCCGTCTTTGAGCCGGACCCGGTGAATGGATCCAATGCTCGCATGATCGATACGGCCGTGGGAATGAATGCGGTGCGATGCACCTACGTGGCATTCACGCAACAACCCGTGAGCGCGGCGGTGGCGCCTTTTGGCTATGCCTCCTTCTCCGCGGCAGGGACCACCGATTCCCAGCTTCCGGTGGGCAGTTTCCTTGGCAACGAAAACCTCTACACCAATAACTACATCATTTACCAATGGCAGAAGAATGGCGTGGACATCCCCGGCGCCACGGCGCGCACGCTTTCCTACGGGCCCGTGTTGCCATCGGACAACGGCGCGGTATTCACCTGTAGAATTCGCGCCCTGGGCTATGCGGACAACGCGCTGAATCGCCTCTGGAGCAACAGTCTGCCGGCGACCCTCACCCTCTCCAGTCAAGCCGTATTTGAACCCGGACGCGCCCGCGTCGAGTGGTGGAGTACCGGTAACGTCTCGCGTGCCCAAATCGAAAACGGCACGGTTGGGCCCGCCGAGTGGACCTACACCACGCCGAGCTTTGTGGCCCCGACGGGTAGTGGTGCTGACAATTATGCAAACCGAGTGGCCGGTTTCTTTGTGCCACCGACCAACGGTAACTACGTCTTCTTCTTAAACTCCGACGACGATGCGGATTTGTTTCTCAGCACGGACGAACAACCCGCGAACAAGCGTCTGATTGCACGGCAGGTGGGTTGGGCCGGAAATGCTTACGGTTGGAGCCTGACGGGCGGCGGCGGTGACACGCTGGCACAACGCCGGTCTGATCAATTCACCGATCCGGTCACCGGCACGCAGCCCTATACCGCCGGCATCCCGCTGGTTGGCGGCCAGAAGTACTACTTGGAAGGCGTGCATCACGAAGGCGGTGGTGGCGACTACTTCGCTGCAACTTACAAGGGGATCAACGATCCCGATCCGGCGAATGGCACTCCGAGCGCCATGACCGGGAACGCGATCGGCTTCTACACCTCGAGAATTCCGTGGGTTGCGATCCTGCAACATCCGTCCAGCCAAATGGCGACGAGTGGTGGCAATCCCGTGACTTTTAGCGCGCTGGGTACTAGCGCTCCCAGCGTGGGATTGGGCACTGTGGGTGATCCCCGGCCGTTCACCAACATGCCCACGGTTTTGTATCAGTGGTATAAAAACGGCACCCCGATCCCGGGCGCCACGGCGGCTACTTACACGCAGCCCTTCGTGCTGCCTTCGGACAACGGCGCGCAGTTTGTCTGCGGGGTCCGTGCGCTGGGCTACGCAGACAATGCGCTGAACCCCATCTTCAGTAACAGCTTGCCCGCGGTATTGACGGTGGTTACGGACACGGTGCCGCCGACAATCAGTTATGCGGTCGCGTTCGCCAATACGAATCAGCCGCACTTCGTGATCAATATCACGTTTAGCGAATGGATGGATGTCGCGACGTTGGGCAACATCGCCAACTACACGATCGCCGGCGTGACCATTACGAACATCACCGTTGCCAGCAATAATCGGACGGTGCAGTTGCTGGTAAACGCGCCACCCACGTTGCCGCTGAATGTCACGGTGAGTGGGGTGAAGGACCTGTCCGGCAACACGATCAATCCGGGTTCAAGTGCGGCCCTTTCCACCGAACCGCTCACATTCACGGATGTAGGCATTCCGGCAGTTGACCCGACCTATCCCAGTATCGTGTCGGTGACGGGCAAGGGGGGATACATCATCACCGCTCAGGGAAGCGACATGTGGAACGCCGCCGACGGTTTCCACTTCGCGTGGGAAAACAAGACGAACAACTTTGATGTCGTCGTGCGCAGTGTCAGCCTGGGCCACAGCGACACCTTCGCCAAAGCCGGCCTGATGGTGCGCGAGTCGCTCGACCCGTCCAGCCGCAATTGGGCGGTGGTCAACACGCCCGCGCCGGATGCCACGAGTTCGGTGGGCAATAACAGCATTGATTGCAACATGCGTGACAGTTACCTGGGGGCCAGCGCCGGTTGGAAAAACCTCGCCGGCAACACCCCACCGCAATATCCCAACGCCTGGGTGCGGCTCAAGCGCACGGGCAGCGTCCTGACGGCGTATTCCTCCGGCAATGGAGCCACTTGGCTGCCCTTGGGAGCCTATGATACCTCCACCAACGTCAACGGTGCGTTGCCCAGCGAGGTGCTGGTCGGCGTCTGCACTTCCGCTCACGGCAACGATCCGTTCGGGAGCGCCCCGCCGTTCCTGTGGTATAACACCGCCGAGTTTGCCAACTACAACTCGAGCTTTGTGCCCGCCCCGCAGCTGACCATTGGCCGCTCCGGCGCGAATGTTAGCGTCTCGTGGACTCCAGCCGGTGGGCATCTGGAATCCAGCCCGGCGGTTTCCGGTCCCGGGGTCAACTGGCAGAACGCGGGCACGGCCAATCCGTCGCTGATACCAATCGGAGCCGGCCCGCAGTACTTCCGGGTGGTAACTCCATAGCGCCGGAGACCAGATCGAAGTAATCGAAGGCCGCGAGGGAAACCTCGCGGCCTGTTTGCTGAAGCGCTCGCGGAGGGAATTCGCATTTGAATTTCGTCAGGGGAAAGTGCTATTCACCAGAGCACCCATGAAGCGAAACGCCAGTCGCAAGCGAGCATCATCCCGTCCGGTGAGCGCGCCGGCGGCGGAACTCTCCCGCGGCCGGAAATGGTTGTTTCGGCTGGTGGCGGTATTCGGTGTGCCTCTGGTCGCGTTGGGGGTGGTGGAGTTGATTCTGCGCCTCATCGGAGCGGGCTACGATCCGCACTTCTTCAAACGGGAAAGCATCGGCGGCAAGGAGCGCTTCGTGGCCAACGAGGATTTTGGCCTTCGCTTTTTTCCGCGTCACCAGGCGCGCTTCCCGCCACCGGTCATTTTGCCTGCGGTCAAAGCACCGGGCGCATTTCGCATTTTCATTTTCGGCGAGTCCGCGGCGTTGGGCGATCCGCGTCCGAACTACGGGGCGGGCAATTACCTCGAGGTGTTACTCGCGGAGCGCTTCCCTGAAGCCAGGTTCGAGATCATTAACACCAGCGTCACGGCCATCAACTCCCACGCCATCCTTCCCATCGCGCAAGAGTGTGCGGGCCATGCGGGCGATCTTTGGATCGTCTACATGGGAAACAACGAAATGGTGGGTCCGTTCGGTGCCGCGACGGTTTTCGGCGTTCGCGCGCCGCCATTGTGGTTCGTGCGAACCCAACTCCAGTTGCGCCGGTTGCGGCTCGCGCAGGTGTTGCTCTCTGCCATGGAGCAACTCCAGGCAAAGCCGTCCGCTGATTCCCGCTGGCACGGAATGGAAATGTTCCTGCAAAGTCAGGTGCGGCCCGAGGCTCCGGAGCGCCAACGCGTGTATCGCAATTTCCAGCGCAATGTTGAGGACCTCGTCACAACGGGTCTGTCCAGTGGCGCCAAAGTCGTTCTCTCCACCGTAGCGGTGAACTTAAAGGACTGTCCGCCGTTTGGCCGTGACTCCTCCGGGAGTATTGATCCCGCAGAGAAACTCTGTCAGGCGGGTGAATCGAACCTGGCAGAGGGGCGTTTGGCTGAGGCGGAAACGACGTTGCACGAGGCAGTTCGTTTGAGTCCCGACAATGCCGGGGCCCGCTTTCAACTGGGCCGGATTCTGTTGCTGCGCACCAATCGGTTCGCCGCCCGTGAGCAGTTTCAACTCGCATTGGATAACGATACGCTGCCGTTCCGGGCCGACTCCCGGATCAATGAGAGCATTCGGGCCGCCGCCACAAAGCAGGCGAGCCCATCCGTTGTCTTGTGCGATGCGGAAGAAGCACTGGGCGCAGTCAGTCCGCAAGGGATTTCGGGTGAAGAATTGTTCTACGAACATGTTCACTTCAATCCGGACGGCAATTACGCGCTGGCTCGAGCCTGGGCGGAGAAAGTGGAATCGTTACTGCCGCCGGCCCTCAAGCGTGACGCACGATCCTCGTGGATTTCACAGGTCGAATGTGAGCAGTGGCTCGGGCTGACGGATTGGAATCGAGTCTCGATTCTGGAGGATGTCCTCCGGCGAATCTCGCGTCCGCCGTTCGTCGGCCAATTGGGTCACAGCAATCACGTCGCGCGCCTGCAATCGGAGATCGCGGTTCGCCGCCAGCAGTTGACTGACGCGGCGGCGGCAGCGGCGCAGGAGATTTATGCGAAGGCGTTGCGGCGGTCGCCCGGGAATTTTCGATTGCACGAGAACTACGCTGAGTTTCTCGAAGCCCGGCGCGACTGGACGCCCGCCATCGCCGCCCGCAAGAAAGTCTCTGAATTGATTCCCGGCTACTACTTTCCGCACTATGCGTTGGGCGTGGATTTGAAAGAGGCCGGGGAGTTGGCTGAAGCAAGGGCGGTGCTGCTCCGCGCGGCTGAGCTGAAGTCTGACGACCCTGACGTCCTGTTGGAACTGGGAATCGTTTCTGCCCGGCAAGGCGAATGGGAGCGGGCGCGGCAGGAACTCGAGTCCGCCCGGCGGTGCAATCCCGACGAACCGCGCGCCGCCCTGTTCCTCGGGGAAGTCCTGTGGAAATTGGAACGTCGAAACGAGGCGCTGGCCCCGGTGCGTGATGCGATCCGCCTGGATCCGATGAATTGGCAGCCGCGATATCGCCTGGCCTACGACCTGGCGCAACTGGGCGATTTTTCCGCCGCGGCGACCGAGTATCAGGCGGCGTTAAATCTGAATCCCACCAATGCCAGGGCGAAGGTCGAGTTCGCCGCCGTTCTGTTGACGATCGGTCGGAAACCGGAAGCGTTGCGGCAACTGGAGGAAGCCTTGCAACTCGATCCAACAAACCGCAGAGCGCTGGAGTTAAAGGGAAAAGTTCCCAACCGCTGATCACTGCAGTTTGTGACATCTGGCATATTCCGCTTCGCATGAAATCCGGCTACTCTGGCGGCGATCAATCCAGGTCGCGACAAACTTGCAAACCACAACCTTGTCGTCCGGGCATTGATCATCCCGATTTGTATCCCAATTGTGGGTTGGGATAAGTGGAACGGAAAGGCGGGGCTGGGCTGACCGCTCCGCCTTTCCCCCATTCGGGAGGTGCTTCAACCGTTCTGGGTGGAATCAGCTTCAAACCCTGACAAATGTCATATTCACGTTGGGGCACCGGCTGTTAGCCTCACCCCATCACCCGGAAAGAAACTTCCATGAATCCAATCAACCGACGTTCATTTCTCCGCCAAAGTGCTGTCGCTGCGGCGGCATTCAGCATCGTGCCCTCGCGCCAGCTTGCCGCCGAATCAGGCGACAAGCTCAAGCTGGGTCTCATCGGCTGCGGTTGGTGGGGCATGGTGGATCTCGAGGCCGCGTTTAAAGTGGGCGGCGTGGAGGTGCTGGCGCTGTGCGATGTGGACAGTGCGAATCTCGAGAAGAGCGCCGCCAAGGTGGAATCTCTTCAAGGCCGGCGCCCGCGAACCTTTAAGAAGCATGATGACCTGCTCGCGGTGGACGGACTGCAAGCGGTGATCATCGCCACCCCGCCGCATTGGCACGCGCTTCAATTTATCGCCGCGCTAAACCGAGGACTGGACATCTATTGCGAGAAGCCGCTGGCCTATGACGTTCGGGAAGGCCAGGCCATGGCCGCGGCGGCACAGAAGGCGGGACGGATTGTGCAAGTGGGCTTCCAGCGCCGGGAGAGTCCGGCGATACAGCAGGTGCGCGATTACCTCCGCCAGGGTGGACCGGGACGCATCATTCAGGTGGAAGCGCAGATCAACTATCGCGCTGACGTGAAGGATACGACGCCGCAGGAGCCGCCGGCCACTTTGGATTGGGATCTGTGGTGCGGGCCCGCGCCGAAGCTGCCGTATTCGCCCAACATCGGGCACTTCGCCTGGCGACTGGAAAAGGAGTACGGCCACGGCCATCTGGTGGATTGGGGGATTCATTTGATCGATGCCACGCGCTGGATTCTCGAGGAGACGACGCCGAAGTCCATCCAGGCCGGAGGCGGCATTTACTATTTCAAAGACAAGATCACCACGCCGGACGTATTGACGGCCCAATTTGATTTTGAAAAATGCCCGGTGATCTGGCGGCATCGCATGTACGGCGCGGCGGAATACACCCCGGACGTGGCGAACGGCATTTTCTTTTATGGCGAAAAGGAGACGGTGTTCGTGACCGATGACCGATGGGTCGTCGTGCCCAAAGGTCGCGGTCAGCCGCACAAGGTCACGCAGGCCCGAGGGGATCTCGTCCCGGCACACATGGCGGCTTTCCTGACGGCGGTGCGCACGCGCCAGGGAGATTCACTTTGCACCACCGCGGACGCGCAGCTATCCACCGCCACCGTTCAACTCGGGATGATTGCCTACGAAACGGGCAGCAAGGTGAGTTGGAATCCTGCCACCAGCCAGATCGATAACCCCGCTGCAGCGCAACTGCTCAAGAGAGATTATCGTTCGCCCTGGAGGCATCCGGCCCAGGGTTGAGTTTCTTTGGGCAATCCAGCAGAATGTGACGTATGTCATATGGAGGCCATCGTTGTTTTGTTAAACTCTTTTCCAAATCCAATGTGTCACCATCGTCTTTGCCCATTTGCAAGATGTAAGGAGACATCGCTTGTTGCCCTGGTCGTTTAAGAAACATGGAAGCCCGTCTGTCCCGTCCCGCTTCTTGTGATTCATCTCACAAGTTCATAAAGCTGCCTTGCCTGCTTGCCCTTCATTTGTTGCTGGCCCTTGCCACTCGGGCGGATTTGCCCCCCGGATGGAGCGACACGGATGTTGGCGGTCCGGCCATCTCGGGCTCGGCTGATGCTGCGAATGGCAACTGGACGGTGAGCGGGAGCGGCTCCGACATCTGGAATAACGCCGACCAGTTCCACTATGCCTACACCACGGTGGAAGGCGACGGGATGATCACGGCACGGATCACCAGTGTGCAAAACACCGACCCTTCGGGCTGGTCCAAGGCCGGGCTCATGTTTCGCAACGACAGCACTGCAGGGTCAGCCAATGTGACGATCGTGGCGACGTGGTCTCAAGGAGTCAGTTTCCAATGGCGAAGCACCGCCGGCGGCAATTCTCAAAACTTCGGTGTGCCTGGAATCAATGCACCCGTCTGGTTAAGGCTGGCACGTAACGGTTCGACTTTTACCGGATATTACAGCCTGAATGGTAGCGACTGGGTGCAAGTCACCAGTCGGACGGTGGCCCTCAACAACTCACTGCTTGCCGGACTTGACGTGACCGCTCACAACAACTCGGCTTTGCACACGGCCACCTTTTCTGACGTCAGCGTACTGGGAAGTGCCACCAACCTGCCACCGCAGATCACCGGACAACCGGCGGACGCCCTGGTAGCCGTGGGTCAGAACGCCACCTTCAACGTCCAGTTGCTCGTCACCGCTGGCGCGACGTACCAATGGTATCGGGGCGCCACCAACCTTCCCGGGGCGACTAATGCCAGCTTCTCGCTTTCACCCGTGACGCCGAACGACAATGGCGCGCAGTTCTACTGCGCCATTACCAACGCCCACGGCAGCACGAACACCCGGGTGGCCACGCTGACCATTTCCACCAACGGTATCCTGCGCGACGTCTGGCTCAACATCGGCGGCGGCAATGCCGTGGCGGATCTGACCAACCATGCTGCCTTCCCGGACAATCCGTCCTTCGATGCAGTGCTGACCGACTTGTTTGAAACTCCGTCCAATGCGTACGATCAATACGGCCAGCGACTGCGAGCGCTGATCACCGCGCCGGAGACGGGAGACTACCGGTTCTGGATCGCCAGTGATGACGGCGGGCAGCTTTTTGTCAGCACCGATGAGACCCCGGCCAACCGGCGACTCGTCGCCTCGGTGTCCGTCTGGGCAGGTCCACGTGAATGGAACAAGTACCCGGAGCAACAGTCAGCGGCCGTTCCGCTTGTTGCGGGTCAGCGCTATTACATTGAGGCTTTAATGAAGGAAGGCGGTGGGGGCGACAATCTGGCCGTGCGCTGGCAGTTGCCGAGCGGCGGCTTCGAATCACCCATTCCCGCTTCACGCTGCGTGCCCTTCGGTGTCGGGCCGCCCGTCATCTCCCGTCAACCCACCAACCTTACCGTGATTGAAGGCGGGGGGGCAGGCTTCAGTGTGGCTTTGGCCAGAACCTTTGGCGCCACGTTCCAGTGGAAACGTAACGGCGCGAACCTGCTTGGGGACACCAACAGCAGCTACGCCCTGTCCTCCGTGGCCTTGAGTGACAATGGGAGCACGTTCTCGTGCGCCATCACCAACAGCTACGGCTGGACCAACAGCGCCGTCGCCACCCTCACGGTGCTGCCCGACACCAGCCGGCCCACCATCCTTTCGGCGGTGAACCTCGGCGACAGCACCCGCGTGACGGTGCTTTATTCCGAGCCGGTCGAGGCCGCCAGCGCCACCAATGCATCGAACTACGCACTGAACCTGAGTGCGACGGTGAGTGCGGCCCATTTTGCCGGTGATAATCGAACGGTGATATTGACGACCTCGCCGCTGAACGTCGGGCCCACCTACACGCTCACGGTAAACAATGTGCGCGATCGCGCCACCACACCGAACACGATCCTGCCCAACAGCACGGCGCAGTTCACGCTGGCGGTTTCCCCATTGGACATCCGTTACATCGTCGGCACCAACGAACCCGCCGGCCCCTCAAGTCGCCGCACTGGCGTGGCCATCACGGAAATCATGTATCACCCCACGAACCGAGCGGATGGGCGCAATCTCGAGTTCATTGAACTTTACAACTCCAATCCCTGGGCGGAGGACTTGAGCGGATATCGCATCAGCGGAGACGCGGATTACACATTTCCCGCCGGAACCAGCATTCCGGCCCGGAGCTATCGAATCGTTGCCGCCCGGCCGACGGACATGGCGACCGTGCATGGCTTATCCGGTGTATTGGGACCACTGACCAATTCCACCTCCGGAAACACCACGGACGTCCTCGACAACGGCGGCGGAACCCTCCGCTTGCGTGATGAACTGGATTCGGTGTTGCTGGAAGTGGAATATGATGATGAATCGCCGTGGCCCGTTTCACCGGACGGGGCCGGGCCCTCATTGGTTCTGGCGCGACCTTCCTACGGCGAGGCGGATCCACATGCCTGGAGTGCCAGTGATCGCGTGGGCGGTTCTCCCGGTGCCGCGGATGTGCCGACCGGCAACCCGTGGCGCACCGTTGTGATCAACGAAGTTCTGGCGCACACGGATCCGCCGTTGGAGGACTACGTGGAGCTGTTCAATTACAGCACCAACGCCGTAAACCTGGGCAATTGCATTCTCACCGACGATCCCGAGTCGAACCGGTTTGTGATTGCAGCGGGGACGACCATTCCCCCATTGGGAAAAGTGGCCTTCACCCAGACGCAGCTCGGCTTCGCGCTCGATGCCGCAGGGGAAACGATTTATCTGAAGGCGCCGGATGGCAGTCGCGTGGTGGACGCGCTGCGTTTCGATGCGCAGGAAAACGGCGTCGCATATGGCCGTTATCCCGATGGCGCGACAACTTTCCGGCGTTTGATGCAGCCGACGCCCGGGAATGCGAACGCGCGCCCGTTGCTCAGCGACGTGGTGATCAACGAACTCCAGTACCATCCCGTTACTGAAAACGACGACGAGGAATTCGTGGAGATTTACAATCGCGGGACGAACGCGGTGAATCTCGCCGGTTGGGGGTTGCGGGGCGGTATCGATTTCACCTTTGCAGCGGGAACGACGCTTCCGGCGGGCGGCTACGCGGTGGTGGTACGGAGTCGGACCAATTTTTTCCAGGCCCATCCTGCCGTAAACCCGGCGCTGGTGCTGGGTGAATTCAGCGGCGGACTCGGCAATGGTGGGGACGTGGTGCGACTCACCAAACCGGATGATTTGGTTTCCTTGAATCAACTCGGGCAACCGGTGACCAACAAGATTCACATTGCTGTGGACGAAGTGACCTATGGCACCGGCGGACGCTGGGGGAATTGGGCGGACGGTGGCGGCAGCAGTTTGGAGCGCATGGATCCGCGCGGCTTTGGCAACTTCGCCCCGAACTGGGCCAACAGCGATGAAACGGCCAAGAGCGGCTGGACGACGGTGGAATTCACTGGCCTGCTGGATCACGGTGGGATGGCCAATGCGGATCAATTGCAGATTCTTTTGCTCGGTGCGGGCGAGTGTCTCGTGGACGACGTAGCAGTGATTCCGCAGGGTGGCGGCAATATTGTGGTTAACGGTTCATTCAATGGGAATGCCAACGGGTGGTTCCTGCAGGGCACGCACCAGGATTCGGCGTGGCAAGCGACGGGAGGCTACAGTGGTGGTTGCCTGCGCGTGGTGGCCTCGGATCGCGGCGACACCGGTGCCAACCGGATTCGTACCGTGCTCACCCAGACGTTGAGTCCGGGCACGACCGCGACGTTGCGCGCCAGGGTGCGGTGGTTGAAGGGCCATCCGGAACTCCTGCTCCGCTTGCATGGGAATTATCTTGAAGCCGCGGGCCCGACGTTGACCACGCGGGCGTTGGGATCACCGGGTGCCAGCAACACGCGCTACGTCACGAATGCCGGTCCGGCAATTACTTCGGTCAGCCACTGGCCGGTCCTGCCGGCCGCGGGCGCCCCGGTCACGGTCACCGCGCAAATTGACGATCCCGACGGGCTCTCAGCAGCACTGCTCAAGTACCGCCTCGATCCGGACACAAACTTCACTTCGGTGGCGTTGAGCTACCGGGGTGCCGGACTGTATTCCGCGACGATTCCGGGGCAGGCAGCCGGCGCGCAAGTCGCGTTCTATCTGGAAACCTCCGATGGTGGGGCGGGAATCGCGACGACTCGCTTCCCGGCCAACGCTCCCGTGCAGGAATGTCTGGTGCGCTTTGGCGAACCCGCCGGTCTTCCCATGCTGGGCACGTACCGTCTCTGGGTATCCGACCGGAACGTCACCCGTTGGAGCACGCGGGAAAAACAAAGCAATCACCCGTTGGACGCGACCTTCGTGTATGGCGACGTGCGGGTCTGCTACAACGCCGGCACGCTCTACAGCGGCAGTCCGTGGCACACGCCCGGTTACAGCGGCCCGATGGGCAGTGCGTGTGACTACGAATTGAATCTGGCCAAGGATGATCTGGTCCTGGGCGCCAACGATTTCGTCCTGGGGACGATTGGCAATTTGAACAGCGAAGGAAGTTTGCAGGCGGAACAAGCGTCGTTCTGGATCCTGCGGAAGCTCGGGGCGCCGTATTTGTACCGGCGGCATGTGCGGGTCTTCTTCAACGGCCAGCAGCGCGGCAACGTCTATGAGGATGCGCAACAGCCGAATCGTCAAGTGATCAGCCAGTTCTTTCCCAACGACGACGCGGGCAGTTTCCACAAGATTGAGGACTGGTTCGAGTTCGATGACAGCGGCGACAACAAGACCGGAAACACCGACGCCACGTTGGAGAACTTCACCACCACGGGCGGAGCAAAGAAAACGGCCCGCTACCGTTGGACCTGGCGGCCGCGCGGGGTGCGGGAATCGGCCAACGACTTTACCAACCTGTTCACCCTGGTGAACGCCGCCAACGCCCCGCAACCCGAACCGTATCGTTCCCAGGTTGCCGCGCTGGTCGAGGTGGAGGAGTGGATGCGCATCCTGGCCGGAGAGCGCATCGTGGGCAACTGGGACAGCTATGGCTACAACCGCGGCAAGAACATGTATGCCTACAAACCCGACAACGCTCCCTGGCAGTTGCTGGCATGGGATATTGACTTCAACTTCGGGACGGGGGACGGGCCGAACTCAGGATTGTTCGGTGGCAACGAACCCGTGATCAACCAGCTCCGGGCCTTTCCCGAATTTCAGCGCGCTTACTGGCGGGCCTTTGAGGACGCGGTGAACGGGCCGCTGGAGGCAACGACGTTCGCCGGTCATGTGGACCCGATTTACAATGGCCTGGTGACCGCCGGGGTGGGCCCGGATGCCGGAACGACGCAGGCGTTGAAGAACTATGCTGCGGCGCGACGCAGTTACATCCTGGGTCAGTTGAGCGGCGTGGCGGCCAATTTCACGGTGAACGGCTCGACCGCTTTCTCCACAAACCGCAATTTCATCACCATCACCGGCACGGCGCCTATCGGCGTGGCCACGCTCACGGTCAATGGAGTTGCCGCTCAGCCGACCTGGACCAGTGTCACCGGGTGGACCTTGCGAATCGCGCTGCAGCCGGGATTGAACAATCTGACGATTGCTGGTTGGAACAACCAAGGACAGGCGGTGGCCGGGGCTTCCGTTTCGCTGGCCGTGACGTTCACCGGCGTGCTCGAGCCGGCAGATCGCATCGTGATCAACGAATTGATGTACCACCCGGCGACCCCGGAGGCTGAGTTCGTGGAAATCGTCAACACGGCGACCAACACGGCTTATGATCTTTCCAACTGGCGGCTTAACGGCCTGGACGGGACGGTGCTCCCCGGAACGATTTTGGAGCCGGGCGCGTTTCTGGTGTTCGCGAAGAACGCGGAGGAATTCTGGCGCGTGTATGGCAGCGCCATCCCGCTGGCGGGCACGTTCTCCGGCAGCTTCGACAAAGGTGGCGAGACCATTCAACTGGTTCAGCCGGGCACCACTCCGGCGCAGGATGTGGTCATTGACCAGGTGACTTACGATGATGATCCGCCGTGGCCAGCCGGAGCGGACGGCACCGGGCCGTCGTTGCAGTTGGTGGACCCGACGCGCGACAACAACCGTGTGGCCAACTGGCTGGCAGTGAGTCCGCCCCCGAACGTGGCGATGTACACGCCGGGCACAACGAACTCCGTCCGCGCTTCCCTCGCGGCTTTCCCGACGCTCTGGTTGAACGAACTGCTGACGGTGAACAACGCCACTGTTTCCAACGCGGTGGCGGATCGCTTTGGCGAATACGAGCCATGGGTCGAACTCTACAACGGCGGCACGAACCCGATTTCCCTCGCGAACTTCTATCTCACCACGAATTATAATCAACCGACGCTGTGGCCGTTCGCCGGCGGCGCCACGATTCAACCCGGCGAATTCAAACTCGTCTGGCTTGATGGCGAACCCGGCGAGTCCGATGCCACCGAGTGGCACACCTCCTTCCGCCCGGCCTCCGGGCAAGGAGTCCTCGCGCTCACCTATGTGGCGAGCGGATCGACCAACGTGCTCGATTATCTCAATTACAACGTGCCGTCGCTCGGGCGCTCCTATGGCAATTATCCCGATGCCAATGTGAGCGGACGCCGGCTCTTCAGTGTCATCACCCCCGGCGCAACCAACAATCCCGCCAGCCTGCCGGTGCAGGTCTATATCAACGAGTGGATGGCGGACAATCTCAGCACCCGCGCCGATCCAGCGGACGGACAATACGAAGACTGGTTTGAGATTTACAACCCGGGCACGACCACAGTGGATTTGGGCGGCTACTATTTCACCGACAACCTGGCGAACAAGTTCCAATTTCAAGTCCCGGAGAATGGCCAGTATGTGGTGCCCCCGCAGGGTTATCTGCTGGTTTGGGCGGACAACGAAAGTGGTCAGAACGCCACGAACCGCGCCGATCTGCACGTCAGCTTCGCCCTGTCCAAAGGCGGCGAGGCCATCGGGTTGTTTGCGGCGGATGGTACCCTTGTGGATGCCGTGACGTTTGGTGCGCAGATAACCGATCAGAGCGAGGGACGCTTGCCGGATGGCAGCGGCACCATTGCGGTGCTGGATCAGCCCTCGCCCGGGTCGCCAAACTCCGTGCCAACCAATACGGCCCCGGTACTGGATGCGTTGGTAAATCGCACTGTGGCTGAGGGCACACTACTCACGTTCACCGCCACCGCGACGGACGCTGACCTTCCACCACAGACCTTGACCTTCAGCTTGGAAGCGGGCGCGCCGACCGGCGCTAACATCAGTTCAAGCGGCGTCTTTTCATGGATTCCCACCGAAGCCCAAGGTCCGGGCAGCTATCCGATTACCGTTCGTGTCACCGACAACGGCGCACCCCCAGCGAGCGCAATTCAACCATTCACGGTCACCGTGCTTGAAGCCAATCAAGCCCCGCAACTCGCCGCCCTGTCTGATGTGTCCTTGCTGGCGGGCCGCACGCTGAACCTCACCAACACCGCGACGGATGCCGACCTGCCCGCGCAAACTCTCACGTTCCAACTGATGAGCGCGCCGGCGGGGATGACGATCGATCCGGTAGACGGACGGTTGACGTGGCGACCGCTCATCTCCCAATCCGGCACCACCAATTCCGTGACCGTCCGCGTGGTGGACAACGGTCCGTCCAGCCTGGCGGACACGAAAACTTTTTCCGCCATAGTCCTGAAACCGGCCGTGCCGGTGTTGACCTCGCCAAACGCCAGTAACGGATGGTTCAGTTTTGGGGTGACCGGCGATCAAGGTCCGGACTACGTCATTGAGCGCAGTACTGCGTTGACGCCGGGAAACTGGCTGCCCCTGTTTACCAATTTGTCGCCGCTGCCACCCTTCACCTGGTCTATTTTTGAAACCAACGGGACACGGAACTTTTATCGCGCGCGACTCGCGCCGTGATTGTCAGGCTGGAATTGCTTCGCAACTAAACCGATACCACGCGTCCGGCTACCGCTGAGACGTTGAAACCGCTGAGCCGTTGCACCGCGAGCCTCTTTAGGGAAGAATCACGTCAACCGGGCAGTTGCCCTGTGACATTTGGCCTATTCCTTGTGATGCGGGTTATTGCTATTCTCGCAAGCGGATAAGTCATGTGATCGTTTTGGGTGGGTTAGGTGGTTGGAAGGCGGAGTTGATGCTCCGCCTTCCTGCTTCCACTACAAAGGTGGAAACGGCAAACTGGGAAGCACCTTGCCAAGGAACGCTCGATGTATGTTACCTCCAACACTCACGCCCCGCTGGTTTACGGTGATCGACTGGGCCCAATGAAACGCCCGCCCAAGTTGCGCCGCTTCCTCTGCTTTGCGTGCGTCTTATTTGTGCTCGTCAGCCTGAGCCAGCACTGCGCCCGTGCCTGGCAATCCGACAACGGCAACGGCACGTTCAACAATCCCGTGCTTTACGCCGACTATCCCGACCCGGACATCATCCGTGTGAACGATGACTTCTACATGGTGTCCACGACATTTGTGGATTCGCCGGGCAGCACGGTGTTGCACTCGCAGGACCTGGTGAACTGGGAATTCGTCTCGCACTGCGCCACGAACGTGGATGGCGGAAATGCTTTCAACCTGGCCGGCGGCACGGCCTACGAGCAGGGCTACTGGGCGTCCAGTATTCGTCATCGGAACAAGACGTTTTATGTGGCGGTGAATCCCACGTTCACCAACGGCCGCATCTACTACGCGACCAACGCCGCCGGCCCGTGGCAATATCATCAACTCAATCAGCCCATCTACGACCCCGGCCTCTTCTTCGACACGGACGGCACGGGCTACATCGTTTACGGGCATGGACCGCAATCCATCGCGACGCTGAACTCCAACTACTCGCAGATTATCGCCGTGTCGAACAACGTGGTGAACTCCGGCGGCGAAGGGTCGCATCTGGTCAAGCGGGGGAGCTACTATTACCTGTTCAACGCGAACCCGGGCGTCTGGCCCTTTCAACTACGTTGTTCGCGCGCGACCAACCTCTTTGGTCCGTGGGAAACGGGGCGCGTCGTTTTGACGGCGACGACCGGCGGGCATCAGGGCGCAATCGTGGACATCAACGACAGCGATCAATGGTTTGGCTTCGTGCATCAGGACAGCGGCGCGATTGGACGCATGCCGCGCATCGGCCCGGTGTTTTGGGAGAACAACTGGCCGGTGTTCGGCACGGCAGGGGACCGCGATCAGATCGCTGCCAGTTACGCGAAACCAATTGCGGGCCAGCCCATCACGCAGCCGGCGACTTCGGATGAATTCACGAATGCAACACTGGTGCTGCAATGGCAGTGGAATCACAACCCGGACGACGCGCGCTGGTCGTTGACGGAACGCCCGGGCTTTCTGCGGCTGCGCCCGACGCTCGCCACGAATTTCTGGATTGCGCGCAACACGCTCACGCAAAAAAGCCAGGGTCCGCAGAGTCACGGGATTGTGAAGTTCGACTTGAGCAACCTGCAATCTGGAGACGTCGCGGGGTTTGGCACGCTCGGCAAAGTCAACGCGCACATTGCCGTGACGGTCGGCGCCGGTGGCAGCAAGACGCTGCGCACGACGATGATCAAGGACAAGGTCGGAACTTACTCGTGGGACACGGGTGTGACGATTTCCGGGAACACGCTCTACCTGCGCACGGACCTGAACTTCATCAACAACCTCGGCGTTTGTGCCTATAGCACGAATGGTACGACGTGGACGAAGCTCGGTGGCAACTTTGAGTTGATGTGGGGCTATGGCTCAACATTCCAGGGCGAGAAGTTCGCGATCTTCTGTTACAACACCAACACAGCATCAAGCCCGGGCTATGTGGACGTGGACTCGTTTACGTTTGGCGACACCGCGCCACAGGTGACGGTTCAGCGCGGACGCCCCAGACTCAACGCCGCGCGCACGACTTTTGTCGCGGACAATGGCCAGCCATTGCGCGGCCCTTACACTTCCACCGAGTGGACCTCGGCCGCGCCACAGACTGAGATCGAGAAGATCAAGAACCTCGGTTGTAATGCGGTGCATCTGTACTCGGAGGTCTTTGATCCCAACTGGCCCGCTTCGGGCAACGCACCAGGATACAACGTGGCCGAGGTGGACAAGATCGTTCAGCGCACGCGCGACCTGGGACTCTACCTGGTCATGACCATTGGCAACGGCGCCAACAACGGAAACCACAACCGCCAATGGGCTACGAATTTCTGGAATTTCTACGCGCCCCGCTACGCGAACGAGACGCACGTCATTTTCGAGATTCACAACGAGCCGATGGCATGGGGACCATCGTATCTGACGGGCACGACGCCGCCGGGCACACTCGACATGGAGATCGCTGCTTATCGCGCGATTCGCGCCGGCGCGCCGCAAACTCCCGTGCTGCTCTTCAGTTACGCCGTGCTGTCCGGGAGTGGCGGAGCCAATGCCGCGTTGACCGATATTCGCGCCTTCAATCAAACCGTGTTCGGCAATCAGAACGCAGTGTGGACCAATGAAGCGGTGGCGTTTCACGGCTACGGCGGTTGGGACGGCACGATCACCGCCGTGTCGGCGTTGCTCACCGCGGGCTATCCCTGCTTCATGACGGAGTTTGGCTGGCCCGATTGGGGCACGAGCAGCGGCGTCAGTCTCGAGACCGAAGTCACTGCGGATTTGGAACGACTCGGCGTGTCGTGGCTAACGTTCCAGTATATTCCGCCTTCTGGCGTTTCATCGCCGGTGACCATCCCGGGGCTTTTCAAAGAACCGGTTGATCACGCGGGACTGGGTTGGACACCCGACTACGGCACGTGGCCGACCGCTCGCGGAGTATTTGGAAACGGCGGCCAGGCCCGCGCCACGGTCGCAAACTGGGTGAACAATTTCCTGACCGGGACGGTGCGTATCCAGGCGGAGGACTTCGACTGGGGTGGGGAAGGCGTGTCGTTTCATGACACCGACACCTCCAACAACGGCGGGCAATATCGAGCTGGTGAACCGGTGGACCTCGCCACGTGCAACGACGCGGGCGGCGGTTTCAAAGTCGGCTGGACGGCCGACGACGAATGGCTGGAATACACCATCCTCGTCCGAGAACCGGGCCTATACGATTGCCGGTTGCGCTACGCCACGCCCAACAGCGGCTGCGCGGTGGAGATCATCAGCAACGTCAACGACACAACGGGAAGGCGCGCACTCTCCCCAACGGGCGCATACACCACTTGGGCCACTGCCACGAACCAGGTGTACCTCGAATACGGCCGTCAGAAACTGCGCGTGCAGATTCCCACGGGCGGCTTTGACATGAACTGGATCGAACTATCTCCCGCAGCCACGGGTATCATCCCGAACGGGAACTACAAGTTCCTGAACGCCGCCAGCACCCTGGCCATGGAGGCCGTGACGAGCAACGACACCGTGATCGCCAGCAGCTATTCCGGCGCGGCCGTTCAACACTGGAACGTGCAGCACATGGGCGGCGGCCAGTACAGAATCCTTTCGGCGGCCAACAGTCGCAGTTGGAATATTTCTGACAACGCTTTGAGACTGGCCGCATCCTGGAACACCGGCAACGACCGCTGCTTCATTCCACTCCCAAGCGGCGGTGGTTTTCAGCGCTTTGTTCAGGTTGGTTCGGGATTGTCCTTGTACGCGTCTGCCGCCAACGGTTCATCCGTCCAACAACAGACCTACTCCGGCGCGGGCAGTCAGCAGTGGGTGATTCTGCCTCCGGCCACACCACTGTTTCCCGCAGGACTGAGTGCAACAGCCATGTCCGCCACCCAGGTACTGCTCACGTGGAATCCAGTCTCCGGCGCGACGAACTACAACATCAAGCGTTCCGCCGGTAGCGGCGGGCCGTACACGCCTGTATCCGGCGTCACCGCGACCAATTTCACCGACACCGTGGTTGCCGGCATGAGGTACTACTACGTCGTCAGCGCGGTGTCCGGCGGTCAGGAAAGTCCCAACAGTTTGGAGGCATCCGTGAACCCGCCGTATCCATGGGGCTCGCTGGACATTGGATCAGTGGGTGTGTCGGGTGGCGTGGCGTTCAGCAATGGTGTGTTCGCCGTGGGCGGCTCCGGCGCGGACATCTGGGGCACGGCCGACGCGTTTCGTTTCACCTATGTCCCCATGATTGGGAATTGCACGATCACCGCGCGCGTGCTGGCGGTTCAAAACACCGATCAATGGGCGAAAGCCGGCGTCATGATCCGTGCGAGCACCAACGCCAACTCCGCTCACGTCTTCGTCCCCGTGACACCCGGCAACGGCGTGGCGTGGCAATACCGTTCGGCCGCCGGTGGCAACAGCAGCAATAACAACACGCCGGGCTTTGCGGCCCCTTATTGGGTCCGGCTGGTGCGTAGTGGCAACACGTTCACCGGATTCCGTTCCCCGGATGGCGTGACCTGGACTCAAGTAGGGACGACGACGATCAGCATGGCGTCCACCGTTTATGTCGGTCTCGCCGTGACCAGCCACAACAATTCCAGCCTTTGCACCGCCACATTTGACAACGTCACCGTTCCCGGCTGGCCCAACTGGACCGTGCCGTCGGCACCGGCCAGCCTCAGTGGCATTCCTCAAGACGCTCAGGCGGCGTTGAGCTGGACCGCCTCCAGCAATGCGAGTAGCTACAACATCAAGCGCTCGACCAGCAACGGCGGGCCGTACACGCCGGTTGCCAACGTCACCACAACGAATTACACGGACCCCGGGCTCGCCAACGGCACGACGTATTACTATGTGGTGTCCGCGTTGAATCCCGCTGGCGAAAGCAGTCACTCGACCCAGGCGAGCGTCACACCACAATCGTTCGCGCCGACCGGTCTTTCGGCGCTCGCCGTGTCCGCGACCCAAATCAACTTGAACTGGAATCCACTCGCCGGCGCGACCAGCTACAACGTCAAACGCTCGCTGACCAGTGGTGGACCGTACCTGACCATTGCGAGTGGCGTTACCGCGACGAGTTACCCGGATAACACCGTGTCGGGCGGAACAATTTACTATTACGTCGTCAGCGCGTTGGTTTCCGGCAACGAAACGACAGACAGCGCGCCGGGCACCGCCACGACACTCTCACCGGTGGTTGGTTCGTTGGTGCATCGCTATAGTTTCAACGAAACCAGTGGCACGAATGTGGCCGATTCGGTCGGCGGACCGATCTGGACCGGGTTGCTGCCCAGCGGCGGTACGTTTGCAGGGGGGCAGGTCACACTCGGCTCAGGACAATACGCCAGCCTGCCCACCGGGATTGTAGCCGGGCTGAGCAACGCGACGTTCATCGCGTGGGTGAACCTGACGGCAATCAATTATTGGAGTCATCTCTTCGACTTCGGCAACGACACCACCAGCTACCTGTACCTGACGCCACGCAATGGATTCGATTACACCGCGCGATTTGCGATCAGCACCAGTGGCCCGCTCAGCGAACAAAAGATCAATTGCGGCGTGGCGGTTGAGCCCGGCGACTGGCATCAGGTAGCCGTGACGTTGAACTCGGGCACCGGGATTCTCTATATCGACGGAGTGCCAGTGGGCACGAACGCAGCGATGACGCTCAACCCGGCGAGTCTCGGAAACACCACGCGCAACTATCTCGGCAAATCGCAGTCAGTTTCGGACCCCTATCTGAACGGCGCGCTGGATGAATTTCGAATTCACAACGCGGCCCTGTCGGCATCCGAGATTGCCGCGACCGTAGCATTAGGTCCGGATCAACTCTTGAGCACGAACCTGCCGCTATTGAGGCTGACCGTGACGGGTAGTGACCTGACGCTTTCCTGGCCGCTGGGCCATGCAGGCTTCACCCTCCAGTCGCGAACCAATCTCACGACCGGTGACTGGGTGAATGTCACTTCCCCAGCGCCACAACTTGTCGGCCAGCAATGGCAGGTGACGTTGCCGCCGTCAGCGGACCATTCCGCGTTTTACCGGCTGGTGAAGTGACGACATGCGCAAAATGAAACTCAGGAAATTCATTGCAACCCACGTCCTGGTGATCCTTGCAGCGGGTGCGTTTCCACCCAACGCTCACGCAGCGCCGTGCAGCATCAACCTGGGCGCAAACCAGCAGGTCATTGACGGCTACGGTTTCTCCAGCGCGTGGTGTGGCCGGCTTTCCGCCGCCAAGAACAACGCGCTCTACAACACGCTGGGCTTTTCACTGCTGCGCATCCGCATTGACCCGAACCAATTCTGGGCGGACGAAACGACCAACGCCGCCGCGGCGCACACCTACGGGGTCAAGGTGCTGGGCACACCGTGGTCGCCGCCCGCGTATATGAAGAGCAATACCAATGTCGTTCACGGCTCGTTGTTGCCCAGCCAATACGCCGCTTACGCCGCCTACCTGAACCAGGCGGCCAACAGTATCGGATTGGATTACGTTTCCATTCAAAACGAGCCGGACTGGAATCCGGACTACGAGGGTTGCGTCTGGAATGGCTCGCAGTTTCTGACCTTCTGCCGCGACAACGCGCAAGTCATCAGCAAACCGGTCGTCATGCCGGAGGCGCTGGGTTTCAATGATGCGATGTCGGACCCGACCCTCAATGATGCCACCGCGGCCAGCCGGGTGACTATTGTGGCCGGACACTTCTACGGCAACGGCAATTATGTGCATCAGAATGCGCTCAACAAGGGCAAGCGCGTCTGGCAGACCGAGCACTACATTACGGGCGGCCAGTCCGACTTCAACGTCTGCATGCAGATTGCCAGGACGGTGAGCGACGCGATGAACAACCAGTTCAGCGCCTACTTCTGGTGGTGGGTCAACGACTCGCAATCGGATGGCACCACGCTGGTCAATAGCAGCGGCACGATTATCAAGCCCGGCTACATTCTCGGGCAATTCGCAAAGTGGATCCGACCCGACTCCACGCGCGTCACCGCGACTTACAACCCGACCGCGAACGTCTATGTCACCGCCTACAAGGTCAACGCCACCAATCTCGTGGTCGTCGCGCTCAACACGGGCAACAGCCCGGTGATTCAACAGTTCA
>DASUGI010000288.1:0-2421 GCA_036274115.1 Verrucomicrobiia bacterium | reverse complement strand
AGGGATGGCGGCGTACGACGCGAGCAATCCCAACAAAATCATCGAGACCACTGACGATGCCATGCCGCCGAGTCCGGCGCGTTTGTGTTACTTCGTGCAATTGCTCGACGAACATGGCAATGGCAGTCCGCTCGCTTTCATTGGCTGCAAGGAAGTCAAACCCGGCCCGCTGCCCGTGCCGACATTAAGTGAGCCGACCTCGACGGGCACGATGGCTCAACCCCAGGTCGCGCTGAATTGGTTTTGTCCGACCGCCGGGGTTTACCGTTTCCAATTCAAATTGCAAATCGCCGACTCTCAGGGCGGCACGCAACCAAGCGGCTTTGCCGGAAGCCGGCTTTTTCGGGATGCGCGATTCGATCAAACGGCGCAGTTTGCCGGTCTTTCCCGAACGCGGCCCGCAATCAGCTCGGTGGTGGGCCGCCTGGCGGCGTTGACGCGCTTTGACGAAGCACATCTGACGTCGCCCATCGGCCCGGGCTTCGGTCCCGGACCAGGCTTCACGCTCACCGCCGACGTGCGCGCCAACACGACCTATTTGATTTCCGTCGCTGCTGTGGACGAGCAGGGCAACGTCGGGCCGAGTTCAGTGGCATGGACGTTCACCTGGCAACCGCCGCTCGCCCTCCAGAATGTGCCCTGGCCGGCGCGCCCCTTGCCGGCCGTGAACTATCGCTTTGTCCGCGCTGTGGTATTGACCAATTGGATAACCTCGCCGCCGTATCCCAACCTTTATCCTCGCTACCCGGTGGGAATCGAGATTGGCAACTACGACGTGCAGCCCTTCGTTTACCAATATGGCCTCACGAATACTGATTATATCCCGGTGCAACCGCCGACGAGTGTTCTGCATAAGAATGAAAAAGGTCAGAGCGTGCTGCCGTGCGTACTTTACCGAACCCAGCTGACGAATTCCTTGTTCCCGCGGGTCTCAGGCGACGTCACCCAGGTTTCGCCGTTGATTGAAACCATTGCCTGGCGCAACCCATGTTTGACCGGCACATTCGACGGACCGTGCACTTCCTCCTATTTACGGGATCCGTTGGTGCGTGCCAATTACGAGACCTATTACCGCTTCGGAGGTGATGGGGGGATCTTGTCCTACCGCTTTGTCCTGCATTTGTTGGACACGCAGCCCGTGATTTCTGGAGCGCGTTACAGCTACTTTCTGGTGCGGTTCAACAACAAACGCGAGCCGGAGGAAATCATCCCGGCTGGTGAGGTGGACATCCCTTAAGCGATCCAATGACGGAACTCCGAAATCAACGTGCAGTTCTAAGGCCGAGGCCCGAGAGATGGGCGGCGGTGCAAAGGCTCGGGTTGCGCCTTGCGCTTACGGCGTTGTCGCTCCTTGGATTTTCCACGTTCGCCGCGTTTGTGTATGAGACGCCGGCCGAGTTTCTGACCTCAGCGGACTTCAACGGAGATTCCATTCCCGACGTGCTCGTGCTCGATCGGACGACGGGCAACGCCCGAGTCGGTTATCAAAGTCCTGGCGGTGTGCTCACCTGGTCCGCGCCGCTGCCCACTGGTGTTGAAGGAGTGACCGGTTGCACGACGGCCGACTTTTTCCAGAGCGGCAGCAATGCCGTCGCGGTCACTGCGCCCGCCTTTAACCGAGTGAATTACGTCAGCCTTGCCGACACCAATTCCGCGCCGCCGCCAACAAGCGTTGCGCTGACTACCGTTGGACCGCACAGCCTCGTCGCTTTGCCGGCGGCGTTGGGCCAACCACCCTCAAGTCCACCGTGGTTACTTGCGGCGAGTTCGTTCAACCATGCGCCGTCGGAACGGCTGGAGTTGTTGCAGTGGGTCGGCGTTTCCATGACTTACAGTCTCGCGAATGAGATTGGCCCGTTTGATCGCGGCAATGTCCTCGAACTGAACACCAACACCGCGCACTTTGCCGTCGGCCTGGTGCGTGGCGCGACCAACGACACGCTTCATATCTGGCAATTCACCAACACTCCCAGCGTTATCGGCGTGCTAAGCAATTTGCCCTCGGCGAGCGACTACGTGTTTGGCCGATTCAACAACGAGCCGCTGCCGCGCTTTTGGTTCTATCAGGCCGGCGGCACGAACATCAGCATTCGGTCACTGGAAACAGATGGCACACAGTTCACTTTTGGCCCACCGATCTCAATCAACTTCACCCAGGCACTTGGGCGCGTTTACATCGTCGGCAATCCGGCTGATGGCAGCGCGATGATACAATTCAGCGATGGCGTGCAGGGCCTGCGCTTGCCCGGCGGCGTGCCGAGCTTTGCCTCGAAGTATTCTCCCGCCGCCGGCAAAACATTCACCGGCATCGCTGCGCTGGATGATGGCAAGTTCGTTCTGCTCAACGCGCCGACCGGAACAGTCTCTTCGGTTGCCGCACAGGTGATGGCCTTTGATGGCACAAACTACACGCAAGTGAGC
>DASUGI010000287.1:0-3523 GCA_036274115.1 Verrucomicrobiia bacterium | reverse complement strand
AAGAGCCGAGCAAACTCAGCGGTCGCCTTTGAGCCGCCGCAGCGCTGCTGCACGCGCTTGAAATATTCAATCGTGCCCGCCGCCGGAATGAGTTGGTCGGCCAGGCCGTGGAAAATAACAATCTTTCCGCCGCGGTCGCGGAAGCGAGTCAGGTCCGGATCGTCCGTGCCGAGGACGGCACCGTATTGTTCCACGGATTTGGTCCAGAGCTGTTCAAAGCCGGCATAGGTCAGCTTGGTCCAGTCCCACTTCGCATCCTGCGCGAGATAATAAATCCAATACTCCAGCGCGATGCTGAAGGGCTTGCCTTGTAACGGTGAACCACCAGTTCCGGCATAAGGGAACATATCGGCCCCACGCTCCAAGCCATACCACATGAAACTGCCATCCTGTCGGCGCGGCCCTTCCCAAATCTTGCGAATCACTTCCGCGTCCGTTTCGGTAAACACCTCGTCGCCCACTTTGGCGCCGACGAGCGCTTTCGGATCGTAACCGCAGCGGAAGGGATCATCGATCACGTTGTCCTTCACGCCATCCGCGTCATCGCACGCGGCAATCGCGGCCGCGGTCGCCGCATCGAGTTTGGCTTTGGAAACGAAGTTCGACTTGCTCAGCATCACCACTTGTGGCCAAAGGCTGGCGGCGACGAACCTGGGCCAGTTGATCGCGGGACAACCGGAAATGATGCCGTCGTAATCCTCCGGGTAACGTTGCGCCTCCATCAATCCCTGCCGTCCACCGGTCGAATTGCCAACGAAGTAGGAATAGCGCGGGGCTTTCCCGTAAAACGCTTTGGTGAGCGCCTTGCCGGTGACCGTCATCTCGTGAATGCCGAGGTAGGCATTGTCGATGATGCCCTGCCAATTCGGTTTGCCGTTCGCGTCCAGTGCGAAACTGCCGCTCCCGCCTTCATGTCCGGTATCCGTTGCACCCGCGGCGAAACCTCCGGCAACGGGCGCGCGCAGGCTGTTGGGACTGCCACCCAGAAAGCCTCCGCCTCCAGCGCCGACAAAGCGTCCATTCCAATTGGTCAGCGGCAGGCCGATCCAGATTTTCACGCGATCTCCCGCAGGCGGATGCGTCACGATGGCGGTCACCAGGCACATCCGGTTGTTGGTATCAATCACCGCCGATTCGATGGTTGTGTTGGGCAATGATAGTTCTTTCAGGTCCTCGACTGAAACGACCGGTGCGATACCCGGGAACAATGGCTTGAATTCGGTAGCGGCGGCCTGCGCGCCAATCAGCACGACCGTCGCCAGGAGAATGGAGAGACCGCAAAAGCGAAAACGTCGGCGCGGGGGATTCATGCTGGACTCTCTCTTAACCGAAACCGGCGCGGTTGACAATTGCGACGATTGGGTTGCGCCCCTTTTCAAAGGACGACTGCCAACGAAACGGAGCGCGACATGTATGTCGCTTCAGCGTTCGAATTGGGGCAAGCGCACTGGAGGAATCGACGGTGAAGCGGGCTGAAGATCCTGTGTGAAAAAGGGTCGAAATCACCGTCCTCGTCGTCCTCGTCCTCGAAATCCCCAGCTAAACCGAGGACGAGGACGAGAACGACGACGAGGAGATATGCGGCAGCTTGTTTTCCCACACAGGCTCTGAAGCCCGCGCTCCTATCACCGCCGCAGCGTCGCAGATTTTGGGCGTTTTGCCGGGCCACATAGCTGCGCCCGAGGACGGGACGCACTCCGATGTTTTTTGTCACGTGCTTTGAATCAGTTTGAACCCGCCACGGCCACCGTTTTATTTTGCGTGCGCGTGAACTACGCCATTTCCAGAATTGCCGGTGACTTCACGGATGAAGCCTGGTCGGGTCTTGCGGCGGCCGAGGTGAACCAGTTCCTGCCCCAAAGCAGCAATCATCGTCCGCGAACCCTCGTGCGGGTGGCGCACGATGGACAGAATCTGGTCGGACGCTTCGAGGTGGAAGATCGATTCGTTCGCTCCGTGCGGACCGAATACGGCAGTGAAGTCTGGAAGGACAGTTGCGTCGAGTTCTTTGTCGAGCCCAAGCCTGGGCGCGGCTATTTCAATTTTGAATTCAATTGCGGCGGCGCGTTCCTGGTCAATCACATCATCGATCCAACGCGAACCCCGAACGGCTTCAAGGATTTCACGCGTCTACCGGCATCAGTCGCCAAGCAAGTCAAGGTACGCACTTCGCTCCCGCAAATCGTCCAGCCCGAGATCACCGAGCCCATCACATGGACTCTGGAGTTCCGGATTCCATTCAGCGTGTTCGACGATTACGTCGGGCCGCTGGGCAAGGTGGCGGGTGAGACGTGGCATGGAAACTTCTTCAAGTGCGCCGAAGAAAACTCGCATCCGCATTGGGCTGCATGGTCACCGGTGAGCGAGTTCAACTTTCACGTGCCACAATGCTTTGGAACCTTGCGACTGATTTGATTGAGACGTTGCCCAAGTCCCGAGCTTGCTAACGCGCAGTGCGCTCATGCTCGATAATCGGCGGGTGCGGCTGCTTGCGGAATTCTTCGGGCGACACCCGCTCCAGCGCGCTCCAGGCTACCAGTTGGATGTTTGGGTCCGGATGGCCGGTGAGTTCGAGCAATTGCGGCACCGCGGGCATGGCACGGCTGCCAAGATGTTGAAAGGCACTCAGCGCCTGGCCGCGACGAAACTTCGCGTATCGGTATTCCGGGAATTCTGCGATGCCGAGACGCTCCGCCAGGCGCCACATCCAAAGCATGGTCGCAGAGTCCTTTGCCTGCAGGCGCTTCACCAACCGATGCAAATGGTTCGTCCCCAGTGCCGTCACCGCCTTGAACCCGGTTTGCGCATTCTTAACGTTTCTGGCCATCTGGGCGGTGTCGGCGAGATCGTTGGTGAAAACCAGACCGTAGGTGGGCAGACCGATGCTTTCACTGCGACCATCCGAACCGATGTCAATGGAGGGCAAGGAATCGAGCCAGTAGCTGAGTGACCTGCCTTCGAATCTGGGTTCCAACTTCCCGAGTGCCACGAGAAGCAGCCCGATGAACACGAGCGCGGCCAGCAAGAGCCACTTTCTTTTCAAGCGTCGCCGAGCGGACATTTGTTTCGTGAAGGCAACAGGGTTTTACCGATCTTATCGGCTCTCGTTTGCCACGCCGCTGTTCCAGTAGTGGTACATCTCCTCGACCGTTGGCACTTTGAGCGGGCGAACGACGCGAAAACCGACGAACCGAGCCTCGTCCATATACCAGAGAGTCGGAGGTACCGATGGATCGTTCTTCCATTTTTTATCCGATTTTGCGCGGGCAGCGCTCCGGAGTTGAGGTGGATCGTTATCCCACGACCCGCCCCGAACGACATGCGGATAAGGTTGGGCTGCCTTGTTCCATGGGTCCACTGACAGTTTATCCTTTTGCTGCAAGTAGAAGTTCGGGTCGTATTGGTCCAGGCACCATTCGGCGACGTTGCCGTGCATATCGTAAAGTCCCCACGGATTTGGCTTCTTCCGACCGACCTTTTGATACTTGGAATTACTGTTCTCGAAGAACCAGGCGTACCCGGG
>DASUGI010000286.1:0-5706 GCA_036274115.1 Verrucomicrobiia bacterium | reverse complement strand
GGTAACGCTGGTGAGCAAACCGGAACGTACATCGTTCGTGGTATAAGTGATGTGATCGTTGCCTGAATCTGAGCCAGCCGTCACGCGCAGCCGCGTCGCGTTCGGATAAATGTGCAGTGAATCAAACGCGCTGATTTTGGTTTGCACGCCGACAGGGTCCGTGGTGCGAGTAGGCAACCCGAAATCATCGTATTCGTCAAAGCGATTGGTGGCATATTGACCGGGACAGATGCGATTCAACTCCGTCTCCACCGTGCCGCTGTTGGCGTTGTAACTGAATTTCCGTTCCCTGACGATATTGGTTCCGGTGGCGTCGGAGGTGAGCTTGGTTGTGTCCGGATGATCGAGGATGTTCGTGTTGCCGGCGATCGCCGCAAAGGTGGCGTGATGATACTCGGTGTCCGCCGCATCCACATCGGCAGGCGCACTGAGGCTGGTCAGGTTGACGTTGGTGACTTCTCCGTAAACGATCTGATTGGTGAGATTGCCCGTGGCGAAATTGTAGGCAAAGCGTGTGGCGGTGATGCGCGGCGTGCCGCCGCCAGGATAATCGTAGTTGAAGGTTTGCTGAACGAAAGGAAACCAACGGCCCGCGCCAACGTTGGTCTGATTCACCTGGCTGACGAACACCTGGTAGAGATTCGTGTCATTGCCATAGGTCTCGATCCGGTAGGGCATCCCGCGCTTGGCAAAGTTTCCGGCATCCTGATACTCGCCGCTACTGGCGCGGTCCTGCCCGCCGCCTTGATGATAAAAATAAACCTGCCTGCGGTTGGAAGCATCCGTCTCAGTCACTTTGGCGAAACCCGCAAACTCACGGCGACCGCCGTCGTAGAATCCACCTTCGTAAAGATAGGTCGTGGTGCGGTTGGTGTTGACTCCGTCGTTTTCCGTGACGGTAGCCACGGTCTGCATCGGGAACGGCAGCGATTTGCCGGAGTTGGTATTGCTGGGGTCCAGGCGATTATCCCATGCCGTCGAGGGCTTGTAGGCGACGGTGAGCACACCGCCGATGCCGTTGCTGGCGGCCCTCATCAAGTCGGGGTACGGGCCGGAGTTGGTTTGCACCCAGAGAATGTTAGTCACCAACGATGGATTGAAAGGATTGTTGGCAAAGGGATAATCGGCCATCACACGATCCAGCAGCCCATCGCCATTGATGTCGATCATCGCCGTGATGGTCTGACCATTGACGTAATTCATGCGCGTGTCGCCGTTGCCTTGCAGACCATACCAGTTTTCGTTGTTCACATTGACGGCGTTTTGAATGTCGATGCCACTGATAATGTTGGAGACGGTGTCGAAGCCGGAACCGTTGTTGCGATAGAGCAGCCAGGTGGTCTTGGTGCTGTCTGCCGCATTCGGCATCACCCGGTCGGGCAGGCCGTCACCGGTGATGTCCAGCAATCCCACCCACGGAAACTTCTGCAACATTGGCATAATGAGGCGTAAGCCCGGAGTATTGGGGATATACTCCCGGCCAATCCTGCTGCTCGAACGAGTAACCGTTGTTGAACATCACGACAAACTTATTGAGCGTGGCGTCCTGTACTGGATTGCCTGTGCTCGGATTGCGGGGCAACATGACACGATCAATCAGTCCGTCACCGTTGATATCAACCATGTGCGAATACAACCCCTCGATGCCTGACCAAAGAACGCTGTTTTCTCCGCCCTGACTCGAATAAGGGTAACGGCGTAATGGCCCAAAGTTGGTCCCAGTTCCGAACTGCACATACAGGTTGGTGTAGTTGGCGTTGAGGGGCATCATTACCCGGTCAGGCAGCCCGTCGCCGTTCAGATCAAACAAACTGGTGCGCCCGGCACTCAAAGTGTCGGTAAGCGAATCAATCGCGTAGTAAAAGGAGCTTCCCTGCACTTCCACCGACCACGTGTGATTCGTGTTTGCGCTGAAGCCAGCGCCATGGTTGGTCTTGATCCCAAAATGATTGTAAGGCGGTGAACCGACGTTCATGTAAGTCCAGTCATCGCCAATCCGGTCGGGCAGCCCATCGCCGTTGATGTCCATGAGGCGAACCCGAGTCGAATTGAGTGCCGACCAAGTGGAGTCATTAGCAGCAAAATTACTGTCTGACGTTGCGCCAAAAGCGTAATCGCTGGTGGAGAAACTTCCCTGGGTGCCGCTGGCTGCCGGGCCGAGGTTGCGTTGTAGCAGATAGCGATCCGGCGTGGTCGACGAATCCCAGCGCACCCGGTCGGGCAGGCCGTCGCCATCAAGGTCAAACACGTCCTTGATCGTATTGCCTGAACCGTCGCGCTCGATGACACAGCAGATGCTTGCCCCGGCCAGCGCCATGTTCTTCCACTGCACCTTTTGTCCAAACGCCAATGGTTTGTCCTGGTACTGGAAGGATTGCACCGGCAACTGTGATGTGTTGTCAGCGCCGAAAGTTCGCGCTCGCACTAACAGCGACCGTTTCGTGGCCGGAGAATAGTTGTATTCCAGCGCATACCGTCGAACGTTCTGCCCGTCGGCCTGACAGACGATGTTCGTCAACCGGCGATCCTGCACCACGCGAAAACCGGAATTGTAAGAGATACGGGTGTCGGTTCGGGGTTGCAGGCCGAATTGAATCGTGTGCGTTGGTGTTTGGTTGGCACTGTAACCATTCCAATTGGTGTGGCCATTGTAGGAGATCACGCTGGGATAAAGCACCCGCGCCGTGCCTGGATCAGCGGTCGAAAAGGTCTGGTAGGTGATCGTCGTGCGTTCGCCGGTGGCGGTGATGATTTCCTCCAGCGCCCAGCGAAACGTGCCGGTGTAATTTGCTGACCAACCAGAGTTGGGATTCATCACCCGCGCCGTGTAACCAAAGCGATAAAGCGTTCCGCTCTTGTCATACACATTCCAATGATTGTTTGCGGTGTCGAACTGGCAGCGCAGGAAATCCGTGTCCACTTCAGCACGATACTCATTCGCGCTGTTGGTGAGCAGCTTCATCTGCTTGCCAAACAGATTCAGGAGAAATCCTTTTGCCGGATCATACTGCTTGAGTGGCAACGGGGGTGAGGAAGCATCGTAAAGAATCGGAAAACCGTCCTTGGTGTTCCGCTCGATGTAACCGATGTCCAGCGTCCAGCCTTGGCCACACCAACCATTGTCGCCGCTGGACGAATACACTAACGCCAACCCCGGCTCGCTGCCATTACGTGCGGGCGCTCCCACGATGGGCACGGAGTAACCAAAGCTGCCGGTAAACAAGTCCGTCGTGTGTTCGGCCCGCTGACTGATGAGCGTTCCAGCCTCGCTTTGCACCTGCGAGCTTGGCGCTCCGTTGTTGCCGGGCGCTTGTGCCCATCCCGACACTTTGCTGACGATCAACCCCAGCAACGCCAGCCCAGCTATTTTCTGCCCGAAAGAGTGAAATCTCATAGTCTTGTTCCCGGAGTAGTTATGGTGCCCGTCCTCACAGCGGGCATTTTTCAAAGGTGGTTACCAACGGCGGCGTGTCCGTCATGCTTGGAGAGTCGTCCACACTATCGGGGATTCCGTCTGCATCGGAATCCTGCCTCCATGTTGCGTTGGCCACTGCCGGATCGCTCCGAAAACCCGCCTCCATGAGATTGGCCAGAGCATCTCCATCCCAATCCTCGTAACCATCAGGAATGCCGTTGCCGTTGGTGTCAGCCCTACCGGGATCGTAGCCGTGTGCTAGTTCCCAAGCATCGGCTAAGCCATCCCCGTCGCTGTCCAAATAGTTCCACACTTGCGGATTGGTATGGGTCACCAGTTTTTCATAGGCGTCTGGCAAACCGTCGCTATCAGAATCAACCGTAGCGTCCCCAAGAATGTAAAAACTCCGCTCCGGTGATTGGTTGGTATACTGATAGGTGTAACAGGTCGGGCCACGTTCCAACCAAACCCAAAATGAATTCGTGAGATAGTTGCCCACCAGGTTGGTGGTCACAAAAATATCTGCCGGACTGTTCGTGCCCTGAATTTCAAACTGGACCGTCCACAGCGTATTCGTGTCAAACAAAGCCACTGTGTTTGTGATATAAAGCGGTGAATTCGTCACGCACTCCGTCGCGGGGCCGCTAATCATCATTTCCATGCCGTCACCTTCCATCTCGATCCCCAGTGCTTCGCGTTCGGCTCGCAATTGTTCCGCCCGTGCTTTGCGAGCCGCAATCTCTTCATCCGAGATTGGCCCCAACGCAGCGATGTTCGAGAGCGAGTTGTAATACGTTCCAATCTCCCAATCCACACTCAGGCCAAACGGATTTCCCATAATTTGCTGCATCTTCTTGCGCCCGGAAAAAATCGAGAGTTCTTCAATCTGACCCTGCGCGGGCAATGTTCCTGCCGCCGTGCTGCCGACAGCTAGAGTCACGTAAGGTGCGAGTTCTTTGGGCACGGTTTCCAACCCCGGCCCCACGGCTGCAAGTTGATCGTCTATAAACAGCGCACTGTTTGTCGGCGTAAATCCCAGTGTCACCAGATACCAGCCTCCCGCTTCCCAATTGATTTCGATTTGTAAACAAGACTGAGGACCGTTCTCGGTCGGACAAACCAAATGGACTTCATTTCCATCCGGCGTGACCACCAACGACCACCAGTTCAATTCCGTCTGACCGTTGATCGCGGTGAGTGCCAGAAGTGTAGCCGTTTGCCCCGGCCCAACGCCGCTGCTGTAATCAGGCCGATACCAGAACCGAATCGCACCGCGTTCGGGTTCGACTCGAAATGAGTTGGAAACCACCATTGGCACGACCCACGGTGTCACCGTTGCTCCTTGGCGATTTAGCGCCCATCCTGACCAGCCCTCAACCCAAACAGTCGAGTCAATTGTCTGGTTGGTGGCAAAACCGTATGGCTGGTCAAATCCTTCCCGATGCAACAACCCGAATGAAGGCCAAGGTGGTGACAGCGGTCGTGGCTTTGCGTTGGCATTGGTGATAGCCCACGGGTATGTGATTGCAGAGGCTAGGAGAATTGAAACAAAAATTCCCGGAGGCCAGTTCTTACGAAGTAAATTTCTCATAGTTACCCGCGCCCTTGATACGCCCCTTTGGGACAACCGCAAGTTTTTTCAGTGACAATCCATTGTCAAAAAGCCCCTGTCGGCGGCTTCGCCTTTTACGCTGGCTGAGAATGGGTCGAAAACCGAAATCGCGGCGCAATGCCTATGGCGCATGGCTTCACTTTCTCCGGAAGGAAAAAGGATTGAGCCAGGAAGAAGTAGCTAAACTGAGTGGTATTCCCCGGACGAATCTAATGTATTGGGAGCGGACAGGACGATTAGTTGGACGCAAACAAATCTTAAAGCTGGCTAAAGTCTACAAGGTTTCCGTTTCCAAATTGTTGCGAGCGGATACTACGCCGATCAAAGGATAATGAAGGGTCGCGGTCACACGAACTTGGGTCTGGTCACACGCCACTGGACGTTGTAGCAATTCTGCATGCTGACCTCATGCTGACCTCTTTCACTTGCGCAACAAGGCTGGCCCTGGCTCTTTCATTTCTGTCGCCATGTGTGTTCGCAGCCAATTCCATCGTCCCCTGCCGCATCGAGGTGGTTGAAAAATCCAGCGGCTGGCCAGTGCCGCTCGTGGAACTTCGCACTACGCATAACGTCCGCCTCGTCACGGACAATGCGGGACTCATTGCCTTCGATCTTCCTGAACTCTTGGGAGTGGAAACGTGGTTCGACGTAATCGGCCATGGTTACGAAGTGCCGAAGG
>DASUGI010000285.1:0-6826 GCA_036274115.1 Verrucomicrobiia bacterium | reverse complement strand
CAACCGATGGCCTTGATCTTTTCCAGCAGTTCGCCGACCTGCTCGCGCGTATGATTCACGCAAGTGAGATGCGCGAGCGCAGTGAGTTGGTGTTCGCGCTGAATGCGATCCACAATCATCAATGTCTTTTCGCGCGTGCTGCCGCCTGCCCCGTAAGTCACCGAGCAAAAGTCGGGCTTCGTCTCCATCAATGCGGGAATGTGTTTCTCCAACAGCGCCTTGTCGCCCTCGTCGGTCTTGGGCGGAAAAAACTCAAACGAAACCACTGGCTTTCCAGCAGCGCGTTTCGCCGCATAAATGTCACGAATCAATTGCATCGGGCGCGCACTATGCCTTAGGAGCGTGCGGATTCCAAGTCCGACAATCCGTGAACTGGGAAAGGCTGGGGATCTCGCCGGCTCAATTTTGCCCAACAACTCCGCGTGGACCTATGGCGAACACATTGTACTTCCCTCTCCCCTCAACGGGGAGAGGGAGCGAGGGTGAGGGGTGAGCGCGTCTTGAGGCGTTCACATCCCCTGGTTCGCAAATTGATTGCTTCACCGTCTCCGCGCCCTTTCAATATCCGCAATGATGGCCAAACGTGTCATTCCGTGCCTCGACGTTCACGACGGCAAAGTCACCCGCGGCGTGCAATTCGGTGTCGCCGAGAAGGGTGGCCTGCGCAATGTCGGCGACCCCGTCGAACTCGCGCTGCGTTACAACGAACAGGGCGCGGACGAAATGGTGTTCTTCGACATCACTGCCACCGCGCACGGTCGCGGCACGATGGTGGACGTCATCGAGCGCGCCGCGGATCAATGTTTCATGCCGCTCACCGTTGGTGGCGGCATCAAGTCCGTGGACGACATGTACACGATGCTGCGGGCCGGGGCGGATAAAATCAGCATCAACTCCAGTGCGCTCGCCCGCCCCGAACTGATTCGCGAAGGCGCGGAGAAATTCGGCAGCCAATGCATCGTCGTCTCGATTGACGCCAAGCGCCTCGCGCCTGGCGTGGACAAATGGGGTGTGTTTTCCCACGGCGGCCGCAAGGACACCGGCCTTGACGCCGTGGAATGGGCGCAGAGAGCCGTCTCACTCGGCGCGGGCGAAATCGTGTTGAACTCCATTGACGCCGACGGCACGAAGGCCGGCTTCGACCTCGTCATCACGCGCCGCATCAGTGAATCAGTCGGTGTGCCCGTGGTAGCCAGCGGTGGTGCCGGCAAGCTCGAACACATGGCCGAGGTGCTCCTCGAAGGCAAAGCCGACGCCGTCCTCGCCGCGAGCATATTCCACTTTGGCACTTACACGGTGGGTGATGTGAAACAGTTTTTGGCGAAGCAGAACATTCCGGTACGACTCTAGGCGATTATGAAGCTTCTGCTCTTCAGCGATCTCCACACCAATGCCGCAGCCGCGTCAAAGCTCGTGGCTCTGAGTAAGGGTGTGGACGTGGTGGTGGGAGCTGGAGATTTTGGCAACATTCGCAAGAATGTCTCTGTATGCATTGATGTCCTTCGGCAAATTTCGGTTCCTGCTGTTCTGGTTGCCGGCAATAATGAGTCGCACAGCGAGCTCGTCGAGGCTTGCCAGAAATGGACTTCGGCAATTGTCCTTCATGGTGACGGTAGCGAGGTCTCCGGGTTGCCGTTTTACGGAATCGGAGGCGGCATTCCCGTTACACCATTTGGCGACTGGAGCTACGATTTTTCGGAAGCCGAAGCAGAAAATCTGCTCACAGCATGTCCGCCCAATGCGGTGCTTGTCACTCACTCACCTCCCAAAGGCGCAGTCGATGTTTCTTCCTCTGGAAGCAGCTTGGGAAGCACTGCGGTCCGCGACGCGATAGTCCGCACGAAGCCACGTTTAGTTGTCTGTGGCCACATTCACGGCAGTGGAGGAAAGACCGCACGCATCGGAGATACTCCCGTTATTAATGCAGGCCCGGCCGGAGTAATCTGGAAACTCTGAAAGCCACCGGTTCGACCACCGACGACGAAACCTGCTGAACTGAAAGGACGGATGGCCTTCAAACATCCTCGACGAGCAGCCGCATTTTGATAATCTCCAAGCGTGAAGCGCTCCACATCACCACATACTGCCCGCTGGGGAAAAAAGCTCGCGGCCGATGTTGAGCAGGTGATGCGTCGTTATCCTGATGCCGATCCCGAAGATGTCCGACTCACTTTAATCGCGCTTCAATCACCGCCGCTTGCGCGGCTCAACCGGAGTTTGCGCCGTGGCCGAGGTTTTGCCGCTTTCAGACACTGAACTCCGCCTGCTGGAGTCGTTGCTCCGCCACAAGATTCGTTTCATGGTGGTAGGACTTTCCGCCGCCGCTCTTCAAGGCGCGCCCGTTGTTACGGAGGACGTGGACCTGTGGTTCGATGATTTGAGCAATCCCAGGCTTTCACAAGCATTGCTCAAAATCGGCGCAGCTTACATTCCACCGTTTGGTTTCAATCCACCGATGCTTGGCAGACCGGGCAGCGATCCATTTGATGTCGTGATTCGAATGGATGGCCTTGGCGAATTTGCCAAGGAATGGAAGCAAGCGGTAACAATCAAAGTTGGCAAGCTCCGCCTGAAGGTCCTGCCCCTTGAACGAATCCTGGCCAGCAAGCAGGCGGCAAACCGTCCAAAGGATCAGCGTGTTATTCCGGTGTTACAAAATACGCTTCGGACCCTTGAAACCCGAAAGAAACGCGGGCGCAGCAAGGGAGCCTAACCGACGCAATCTTACGACGTGCATACCATCGCTTTCATTTGCTCGGCCAATCTATGTCGCAGCCTGATGGCCCAGGCAATTTTTGCCGCCGAAGCAAAAATGCGCGGGATTTCTGCCCAGGCGATATCCGCCGGATTGTATGACTTTGAAGGAGTTCTGGCTGCACGAGAGGCCCGGCTTGCTTGCGACAGGCATGACACGCCGATGTCCAAGTTCGTTTCCACCTATTTCCGAAACGTGGATTTCTCCAATGCGGTCCGGGTATTTGTAATGACCGAAGATCATGTTGGGCTCCAGCAAAAGGAGACTTCGGTCCCGGCAGAACGGATCAGCCTGCTCGGCAAGCTGGATCCCCAACGCCGAGGAGACGAAATCGATGACCCGATGGGGAAAGAAAGTGCAGAGTTCGACAGATGTTACGAGCGATTGCGCGATTGTATTCGCCATTACCTCAATACGACCAGGGAACTGGTTAATTTCTCTTGAAGCCCTCGCACTGCTACCCCACAGTTTGTGGTGCCAGGGCCCATGGAATGTGGACTTACGAACCCCGCCAGGGCCGGAAGGCAGCAACGGTAGTTTGCTCCGTATCTGCCGTGGTCACCCTGGCATTCTTCATTTACGATTTATGATTTACGATTTACGATTTAACGTGCGCCGCCGAACCGATGCGCCAATCATAAATCATCAATCGCAAATCATAAATTTATCACGCCGTGTCTTATCAGGTAATCGCCAGAAAATATCGCCCGCAACGTTTTGAAGACGTGGTCGGGCAGGAGCACGTCACTGACACGCTGGCCAATGCCATCAAGCAGAACCGCATTGCGCACGCCTACCTGTTCTGCGGGCCGCGCGGCACGGGCAAGACCACGATTGCGCGCATCTTCGCCAAATGCCTCAACTGCACCGGCGGCCCGAAGGTGGACTTCGACGACAACGACGACCGCGTAAAGGAAATCACCGAGGGCCGCTCGTTCGATGTCATGGAGATTGATGGCGCGAGCAACAACGGCGTCGAGCAGGTGCGCGAATTGCGCGAGACCTGCCAATACGTTCCCGCCAAGAGCAAGTTCAAGATCTACATCATCGACGAAGTTCACATGCTCTCGACGGCGGCGTTCAACGCGCTGCTGAAGACGCTGGAAGAGCCGCCCGCGCACGTGAAGTTTATGTTCGCCACGACCGACCCGGAAAAGGTTTTGGCAACGATTCTCTCACGTTGCCAACGGTTTGACCTGCGGCGAATTCCGACGGCGCTCATCGTCAAACACCTCAGCGACATCGCCCAGAAGGAGAAAGTTACAGTCGATCAAGCTGCACTCTACGCCATTGCCCGCGGCGCAGACGGCGGGATGCGCGACGCCGAATCCACCTTGGACCAGCTCATCAGCTTTTGCGGCGACAAGATCGAAGAAGCGGACGTCCTCACGATGTTCGGATTGACCGCACAAGGGCAGATTCTTGAACTCAGCCGCGCGGTGCTGGCGGGCGAAATTCATACCACGCTTCAGCAGTTGAACGACCTCGCGCAAAAGGGCAAAGACCTCGGACGACTGCTGGCCGATTTGCTGAGTCACTTCCGCAATTTGATTCTGTTCCAGGTCTCAAAGGGCGACCTGAGCCTCATGGAAGTTTCCGAGGCGGAAGCCGGTTCGCTCAAGGAACAATCCGCGCTGGCGACGACGGATGCGCTCACTCGCATCCTCGAAGTTCTGGCCGATGCCGAACTGCGCCTGCGCGATGCTGCGTCGAAAAAGATTCTGCTGGAAGTCACCCTGCTCCGCGCAATCGAAGCCAGGAACTCCGTGAGCATTGATACCGTTTTGAAGCAGTTGAATGCGCTACGAGGGCAAGGTGGCGGTAGCGTCGCGACAACTGCGCCGGCTACTCCGGTAGGGACGCGTTCCACCGCGTCCCCATCATCGCCCGACGTTAAATTGGGGACGCAGTGGAATGCGTCCCTACCACCCGCTACGCCAGCAGCGCCGGCAACTCCGCCTCCTCAGCCGGGCTCCTCCGTAACAGCACCGGCTACGCCGATGGCGGCGGTCTCGGCGATTCCATCGGAAGACCTGGAATCGCTTTGGGCGCAACTGGTGGACGGCGTCGCGCGGGTGAGCAAGTTCGCGGCGAACTACTTGATCAACGCGCATCCCGTTTCGTTTGCCAAAGGCGTGTTCAGCATCGGCTACGACCCGGAGTTTTCCGATCAGATGGGGCTGGCGGACAATTCGAAGATTCACACCATCCTGCAAACCAAGCTCTCGGAACTCGGCCACCCCAATTCACAGTTCAAATTCATCGTGGCAGAAGCTCCGGTGGGACGTGTCCCCATCGCCGCGCCTGCCCCCATGCCAACGGTTCAGCCCACAGCGCCCAGCGCTCCCGCGGTTGCCACGGCCCGGAGCGCCGCCCCGGTCGCTGAAAAGAGGGCACCAGTTGCGTTCAACAAGGACGATTTCAAAAACGACCCGCTCATTCAAAAAGCGCTGGAGATTTTCAAAGGCCAGATTGTCGAAGTGCGGGCGTGATATTCCAACGTCGAGCTGCTAACTTCTAACTTCTTATGTCGAGCATTGGAAAATTGATGAAACAGGCTGCGCGCATGCAGCAGCAGATGGAACAGATTCAAGCCGACCTCGCGAAGCGCACGGTCGAAGCCACCAGCGGCGGCGGCGCAGTCAAAGTCACCGCCAGGTGCGATGGCTCACTCGCTTCGATCAAGATTGATCCGCAGGCGTTGAACCCGTCGGATGCCCAGGTGGTGGAAGACATGATTCTCACCGCGGTGAATCAGGCGTTGAGCCAGGCCAAGGAAATCTCGAATGCGGAGATGGGCAAGGCGACGGCGGGGTTCAATCTGCCGGGGTTTGGTTGAGTGGCGGTGACTTTTGTAACTGGTGATTGGTTAAAATGAGTTAAATCAGTTTGGGCGGTCATTTAACCAATTACTCATTTAACCCATTTAACCATTCACTTGCTCCCCGATTCCATTACCACGCTGATTGCCGCCTTGAGCAAACTGCCCGGCGTCGGGCCGCGGTCGGCAGAACGCATTGCGCTACATCTCGTGCAAACCGAATCCGGCGTGGTGAAGCACCTCGCCAATGCCATCGTCAACGCGCGGGAGCGAATTCAATTCTGCACCACGTGCGGTTCGCTAACGGAGAAGTCGCCCTGCTCCATTTGCGAAGACACGCGGCGGGATAACTCGTTGATTTGCGTCGTGGAACGAGCGGTGGACATCCTCAGTATTGAGAAGGCCGGCACGTTCCGCGGCAAGTTTCATGTGCTGGGCGGAAAAATTTCGCCGCTCGACGGCGTCGAACCCGAAGACTTGCGCATTGCCGAGCTGGAGAAGCGTCTCAGCGCGGAGCCAATCAAAGAAGTGGTTATCGCGCTGGGCACAGATGTGGAGGGTGATGCGACCAGCAATTATCTGGCGAGGCGACTGGTGCGGCCTGAGCTCAAGATTTCTCGGATCGCCTATGGCCTGCCCGCGGGTAGCGGTTTGGAATTCGCCGACGAACTGACGCTGAGCCGCGCGCTGGAAGGCCGACGCGAGATGCACTAACCCATGACCAAACCATCCATAGTCGTTTTCGATCTCGGAAAAGTTTTGGTGGATTTTGATTATTCCATTGCCGGGCGCCGTCTCGCCGCGAAGTCCCGGGCCTCGGCCGCCGAGATTCAGAAGTTCTTCGACCATTCTCCCCTGCTTTATCGGTACGAGACGGGGTTAATGACCCGGCAGGAGTTTTACGAAGAAGTCCGGCGGGTGGCAGGTTACGATGGCAGCCTCGATGAGTTCGCCGCGTTTTTCGCCGACATCTTCACCGAGATGCCGGAAATGACCGCGTTGCAGGCAGCGCTGCGAGGCAACGGCATTCGCACCTACATCTTCTCGAACACGAACGACATGGCCATCGAACACATCCGGCAGGCTTTCCCGTTTTTTGCGAACTTTGACGGCCACATCTACAGCTACGAAGTTGGCGCGATGAAACCCAGTGCCAAAATCTATGAAGCGCTGGAAGCCATGTCCGGCCAGCGCGGAGCAGAAGTTCTTTACCTCGATGACCGGCAGGAGAACGTGGACGCCGGCGCGGC
>DASUGI010000284.1:0-22997 GCA_036274115.1 Verrucomicrobiia bacterium | reverse complement strand
CCCGGCATCGAATCCCTCCGGCCCTGCAGCCCCACCAATACCATGGGTTGGGACTCGAGAGTGCCGGACGTGATGCGCGCCGCCGCGTTCATTCGTGAGTTGCGCCAGTGCGAAACCAACGGTGGTTTTCCCGAGCTCATCCTGCTGTTTCTGCCCAATGACCATACCGCCGGCACCCGCGCCCAGAATCCCACGCCGGGCGCCCAGGTGGCCGATAATGACCTCGCGTTGGGGCAAGTCGTGGAGGCGCTTTCTCACAGCCGGTTCTGGCCGGAAACCTGCCTCCTCGCCATTGAGGATGATCCGCAATCCGGATGGGATCACGTCAGCGGCTACCGCACCACCGCTTACGTTGTGAGCCCTTACACCAAGCGGCGACAAACCATCAGCACGCACTACAATCACACCAGTCTGATCCGCACCATCGAATTGATCCTGGGTTTGCCGCCCATGAACCAACTGGATGCCACCGCCACGCCCATGACCGATTGCTTCACGGACACTCCGGATTTCACCCCATTCACCAGCGTGCCCAATCAGGTGCCGCTCGACGAAATGAATCCCGAGCCCAAACAAGTCAGCCACCCCGTCCTGCGCCGGGATGCCGTGGCGTCCAACCGGCTGCCCCTGGAGGAAGTGGACCGTTGTCCGGAAGATGTTTTGAACCGCATTCTCTGGCGGGCGATGAAGGGGCCGGACGCGCCGTACCCCGAATGGGCGGTTAAACTGGTCAAGGACGATGATGATTGAGCGTGCGCACGACCGGACCCAGGCACTCGACGAACCGGCAGTGCCGCGTGAATCCGTCAAGCTTGAGCGGTTCGGTTCGACGCCTTCGCTTGCGCTGGCAAGGTTTAACCATATTCTCGACGCGATGAACACAACTTCGGCTTCCGATTCAGAGTTCGGTCTCGGAGATTCGTTATCGTCCCGACCCTCACAGCTTGCGTTTACGCTGATTGAATTGCTGGTCGTAATCGCCATCATCGGCATTCTCGCGGCGATGTTGCTTCCCGCCCTCTCCAAGGGTAAACAACGCGCCCAACGCACCTCGTGCCTCTCGAATCTCCAACAGATGGGTCTGGCCACGACCATGTATCTCAATGACAACACGGAGCGGATGCCGTATGTGCCGGACTCCGAGTTGCAGCTCACGCCACCCGTAAACTCGAGCGACAAGCGTTACAATTCCATGGGCTCATTCATGCCGTTGTTGCATCCCTACGCGCCGAACGTCCGCATCTGGCTCAGCCCCCCGGTGCCCCTTGCGCTTTCCAATCAATGGCAATCCCATTACCTCAGCCCGTGGCGCGAGGGGGGAACGAACGCGCCGGAACGCGGTTGGGCCAACTACATCAGCGATCTCCTGGCCGAACGGAACCCGGAATCGGTTCGTTATCTTCGGGGGCGCTCCCCGGAAAGTGTCGCGCGCGCGCGCAAGAGCAGCGTTTCCGACGATGAATGGCTCATGAGTCCGTTTTTTGAAAAACCATGGTGGGCCGAGTTCAAAGATCAATGGAGCGTGGGGGACAGCGTCCCGCCGGCCAGCGGTTGGTCCGCTCATAATCGCGGGCGCAATCAGCTTTACCTGGACATGCATGCGGGGTGGATCCGCAAGATTATTGATTGACCGCGCGCCGGCTGATTGAGCGAATGCTGGAGATTTCCGCCCATCTTCCATCACCAAACCACACACCCGCTCGCGAGCGGGTGTGGTCACCTGCCATACCGACACAACACAAGATGTTGCACGCGCAAGCGCGGACTGTAATTTTGTTTAAGTGACTTCTCCTACGACCAGCCGAAAAGCTATTTTACAGGGCCGAAGCCGTCCGTCCGGCACTCGCGCTGGTCGCCGTTCTGGCGGAAGATCCATGGATGCATCGAAGCCTCTTAACACTTCCGCAGACAAATCCCGCCTGGCGGCCATTGTTGAGTCCAGCAACGATGCCATAATCAGCTATACTCAGAAGGGTGTCATAGACAGTTGGAACCGAGGTGCGGAGCGGCTCTATGGTTACTCCGCTCCCGAAGCAATCGGAAAATCGGTCACCATGCTCATCCCATCGCACCAAGCGGGGGAGGAAGCGAAGATTCTTCGAAAGGTGCGGCGTGGCGAGGGCGTGGACCACTATGAGACGCAGCGACTGGCAAAGGACGGCAGACTGGTGGACATCGCACTTACCGTCTCGCCGATCAGGGATGCGCGCGGGGCAATCGTCGGCGTCTCGGCAGTCGGGCATGACATCGCGAACCGCAAACGAGCTGAGTCCGAGCGTGCCCGGCTCGTTCACCAACTGAGTGAACGCGTCAAGGAACTCACCGTCATGTACAGTGTGGCGCACCTGGCGCAAACGGAGGACAAATCAACGCTGGCGTTAATAAAGGAAATCGCGTCGCTCTTGCCTCCAGCCTGGCAATACTCGGAAATCGCCGCGGCTCGAGTGCAGTTGGGTGAGGTGGAGTTCAAGACGCCCAACTTTCGTTCCACCCGTTGGAGTCAGAAAGCCGAGTTCACGGCTACGGACGGTCGAAAGGGCGCGGTTGAGGTCGTTTATCTCGCGGAACGCCCGCCGGCTGTAGAAGGCCCGTTTCAGGTCGAGGAAAGAAAACTGATCAACGGCGTAGCTGAAGCCCTGAAAGGGTATTGGGAACGCAAACGGCTGGAAGCGGAAGTTCTGGAGATCAGCGAGCGCGAACAACGGCGGATGGGACAGGACTTGCACGATGGCCTGACCCAGCACTTGCGGGGCATTGCGTATCTCCACCACGTGTTACATGAACGCTTGGTTCGGAAGTCCGCACCCGAAGCCGAAGACAGCGCCCGCATCACGCAATTGCTCGATCAGGCTGTGGATCAGGCGCGCTCGCTGGCGCGGGGATTGTTTCCGGTGGAACTTGCAGCGACTGGTCTCATGCACGGTCTGCGCGCGTTGGCCATTACCATCAATGGCATCTATGGAGTCTCCTGCCGGTTTGTATGCCCTAAACCCGTGCTGATCCACGATAATCCCACTGCCATTCATTTGTATCGCATCGCCCAGGAGTCCGTGCAGAATGCAATCCGGCACGGCAAGGCCACAAGAGTAGCCATCGTGCTTTCGGCAAAGCGTGGTGCGGTGGCGCTCTGCGTCAAAGACAACGGGCAAGGGTTTCCTCAGGTATTGCCGGAGATGCGAGGTCTAGGTTTGGAAATCATGAAATATCGCGCCCGCACAATCGGCGGCCAGTTGAATCACTCGTCGCATGCCCGCCAAGGCACAGTGCTCACGTGTGTCTTGCCGGCACAACCGGGCCGCCCATAGGAGAGGATCTTGTGAGTGGACGAAAACCAGACCCGACATCGAAGCGGCGCTCCCTCAGCAGTGGGCCGAAGAGAGCGCGCATTTTGTTGGTTGATGACCACCCCACGATGCGCGAAGGACTGGCGCGGGTGATCGACGAGACCGGAGATTTGGTTGTGTGTGCCCAGGCCGAAAGCATTCACCGTGCATTGGAGTTGATGGAGAGCACTCAGCCCGATCTGGCAATCGTGGACATCACCCTGCGCCGCGAGAACGGCATTGAACTCATAAAGGATCTCAAAATCCGTCATCCGCAATTACCCGTGCTGGTGCACTCGATGCACGATGAACAGGTGTATGCTCAACGGTCACTCCGCGCGGGTGCGCGAGGCTACTTGATGAAGCACGAGCCCCCAACCAGGCTCCTGCAGGCGATTCGCCAGGTGCTGGCCGGCGAGATTTATCTTAGTGAGGCCATGACTCGACAGATGCTCCACCATATCGCCGACAGTCCTTTCGCCAAAGGTATTTCACCAGTGGAACGTCTGAGCGATCGCGAACTTCAAGTGTTCGAGCAGCTCGGCCAGGGCCGCAAAACCAAGGAAATTGCCGCCGACCTGCATTTGAGCGTCAAGACGGTGCAAACCTACTGCGAGCATCTCAAAGAGAAGTTGCAATTGCAGGACTCAACCAGCCTGACGCGCTTCGCTGTACAGTGGGTAGAGGCCCAGATGTAATCGCGTCTTCCCCCTTTTTCCTCTTCGCTTCCCATAGGTCCGATTCTGTCCGGGATAGGACATTCCCCGATGCCCGGCCCTACGGGCTCGCAACCCAGGATCAGACCCGCGCCGATTTTCCCGAAGTGCTCTTCGCGCGACACTGTCATCGTGCAAAACACCAGGGCTGCTTCGGCAAGCCGGTCAAAGGTCAGATGAAAACGACGCCCACTCAATCATCAACAAAGGTATTACCATGTTACAAGCGTTAAGAAACTTTTTGAAAACAAGCTCGGTGCTTCGGATGGCGAAATCGGCCGCGTGAATGATTTCTATTTCGACGACCAGAGACGAGTCGGGGTGTGTTAAGACATTTCCCGATGCCGCCTCTGACGGGCTTGGCAGCGGGGATCAGACCCGCGGCCGATTCTTCCGGAATCATCGGTGCGCGAAGTTGGTGTCATGCGAAAGACGAATGGCGGCGGCCCCCATGCGACGGAACGGCAAACACGAACATTTGCCAGGAAAGCTGAGATGAAAACTTCGACCAGGAAAGAGCCGATTGCCGTGCGTCTCGAACTCCACGATGACCGAGCAAGGAGCGTGTGTCTCGTTGGAACCTTCAACGGCTGGGACCCAGGAAGCACGCCGATGCACACAACCAGTCCGGGCCAATGGATCAAGGAATTAGTGTTGTTGCCCGGAATCTACGAATATCAATACGTGGTGGACGGCAGATGGATCAACGATCCGCACGCTGTGAAGTCCACGCCGAATCCCTTTGGAGGCCGCAATTCGGTATTGGTGGTCGAGCGGCACGACACCGAGTCAGGAACGACCACCTCCAACCGGGGCGATTCGCGTGCAAACCTCCCGGAGAAAAGGAGAAGATCATGATCGGTGACTATCTTGTTGTCGCCCTGGTGTTCGGGATCGCTGGGTCGTTCGTATTCATCCTCCACCATTTCTGGTTTCGTGATGCCTTCAAGGGAGAAGTTCAACAGCGCTGCAGAGTTGTCGCATCACCAACATTGGAAAGGAAACACTAGCATGAATGTAACCGATGCTCCTCTTCAGGCCACGCCGATTCCGGCATCAACGCCGCCCTCACGCAGGTTGCGGAGCGCATTTGAATCCCAGGGCTCAGCTCGCAGTGCCGCTGACGTCCGTTCCTCGCGGGCACAACGATTCGAACGGGCCACATGGGGTCACGGCACGCGTGACGATCTTGTGGCTGAGGCGACCTTCACACCCTCCAGTCATTGGGGTATCAACGAATAGCGAGGCCAGAGGTGGAAATCCTGATTCGTCCAGTCGATTCACGAAAGAGCGACCCGCGCCCGGAGCTGCGCAGATCGTAGCGAGGGGCGCGCGACGGCGCTTCGGTTGGAGCGGCGAATGATCAAATACCAAATTTCCGACGACCCGAAGATCCTGTTTGTGGGCATCAATCCGCACCCGGGTTCGCACCGGCGTGGCGTGCCTTTTTCCAACAACAAGATGTTCTGGTATTTGCTCAATCGCGCCGGGCTGCTGAACGAGAAAGAAAGCGATCTCAAGAATGACGAATCGCTCAAGCGGATGTATGATGACAGGTTCGCGTCGGAATACGGGTTGAATTTTGTGAATCTGGTGGACCGCCCGACGGTTGAGGTGACGGAACTGATCAAGGGAGAGGAACAAGCCGGCGTGCGTCGCGCCCTGAAGATCATCCGGACGCGCCGACCCCAAGTCGCCTGTTTCATAGGGAAAGTGACGTTCAATAAATTCTACGGCAGTCGGGAATGTCATTTTGGCTGGCAGTGGGGAATCCAGAAAACCCGAGTTTACGTGATGCACTTTCCCATCCGCGGATTAGCGTCCATTCGCGTGAAGGAGTTGAAAGAAGTCAAGCGCGCGGCCGAATCAACTGCTTTTGGCGGCAAGTGCGCACTGAGAATTGGAAACGCCCGCTACGGGAAGGCAGTTTGCAGTGATCGCGACTTTTTGAAGCCATGAATCATCAGACCAAGGTTTACGAAAGCATTTTTGAAATGCTGCCCAGCGAGGAGAATCCCACGCCGCTGGTGCGCCTCAGCAAACTGAATCCGCGCGCCGAATTTCCGCTTTACGCCAAGCTCGAATGGATGAATCCGTTCGGCTCGGTGAAGGATCGCGCCGCGTGGGCGTTGCTGCGCGACCTTGAATCGCGCGGCGAGCTCGGCAACGGGCGCGGATTGGTCGAGCCGACTTCCGGCAACACCGGCATCAGTCTGGCTGCGATGGCGCGGGCGCGCGGCCATCGCCTGCTGGCGGTCGTGCCGAACAAAGTGCCGCTGGAAAAGAAGGTGCTTTTGAAAATTGCCGGAGCAGATTTGGAAGTGGTTTCGGACGAACTTTGTCCCGCGCCCGGCCTGGGTGATGGCTCAATCAACCTGGCCAAAACACACGCAAAAGCCTCGGCGAAAAAGTACGCGATGCCCAACCAGTATGAAAACACGAAGAACTGGGAAGCGCATTACGAGACCACGGGGCCGGAGATTTGGAGGCAGACCGAAGGCAAAATCACTCATCTGTTCGTCACGCTTGGCACGTGCGGCACGGTAACCGGCACAGCCAAATTCCTCCGCGAAAAAATGCCCGAAGTGAAAGTCATCGCGATTCAGCCGACCGAGGGCCACGATGTGCCGGGTCTGCGGAATGTTTCGCAACTGGGCGTTTCCAAACTCTTCGATGCCTCGCTCGTGGACGACATTTTGGAAGTGGATTTTCAACTCGCTTACACTCGCGCGATGGATTTGTGTCAGAACGAAGGATTGCTCGCCGGCCCAAGTTCCGGATTGGTTTTCAGTGGCGCGCTGGAGATTGTGGCGCGTGATCGGCAAGGTTTCGGCGTGATGATTTTTCCGGACAATATTTTCAAGTACACCTCGAATATGATCAAACACATTCCCGGACTCGATTCGGGAACCCAACCGTAATCATCAAACCTATGGCAAACTACTCACATCCCGAAGTCCTGGTTGAAACCGACTGGGTGAAACAGAACCTCCACAAACCCGGCATCAGGCTGGTCGAGATTGATGTGGACACTAAAAGCTACGATGCCGGCCACATTCCCGGCGCCGTCGGCTTCAACTGGCAGACGCAACTGCAAGACCAGGTGCGCCGCGACATCATCAGCAAGGAAGCGTTTGAGAAACTGCTGGGCGATGCTGGCATTTCGCCGGACCATACGGTGATTCTTTACGGCGACAACAATAACTGGTTTGCCGCCTATGGCTTCTGGCTGTTCAAGATTTACGGGCACAAGGACGTTCGGCTGATGAACGGCGGACGCATCAAATGGCTCAATGAATCCGACAAGGAACTGACCGCCGAACGGCCGAAGATTGTTCCCACGCAATATCGCGCCAGCGGGCCGGACCTCAGTTTGCGCGCGCTGCTGCCCGAAGTGTTACGGCGGCAACCGGGCCAAACCTGCAATCTGGTGGACGTGCGCAGCCCGGACGAATTCACCGGCAAAGTCATCGCGCCACCGGGCATGACCGAAACCGCGCAACGCGGCGGCCACATTCCCGGCGCGAAAAGCGTTCCGTGGAGCACCGCGGTCGGTTCCGATGGCACGTTCAAGTCCGCAGACGAATTGCAGAAGATTTATTTTCAGGAAAAGGGCGTGGACCCGATGAAGGACACGGTTGCGTATTGCCGCATTGGTGAACGTTCCAGCCACACCTGGTTCGTGCTCAAATACCTGCTCGGCCTGAACAACGTAAAAAATTACGACGGAAGTTGGACCGAGTATGGAAGCATTGTCGGCGCGCCCATCGAAAAGAATTGAGTCATGAAACGCATCGGCTTGATCGGCGGCCTGAGTCCGGAATCAACGGTTCACTATTACCAGATTCTGTGCCGCGAGTACAACCGTGAAGCAGGCGGGTTGAACTTTCCCAAAATCACTCTCGAAAGTTTAAACCTCCAGGAGCTGGTCACGCGGTTCGAGAAGAACGATTGGGACAGCGTGGCGGCCATTCTATTGAATGCGCTGAGTCGTTTGAAAAGCGCCGGCGCGGAGTTTGCGGCGATTCTCGCCAACACACCGCACAACGCCTACGAACGCATTCGCGGAACGGCGCCGCTGGAGATTCTCACCATCATGGATGCGACGTCGGCAGCGCTCCAAGCCGACACACGGCGAAAAGTGGCTTTGCTCGGAACGAAACCAACGATGGAATTCGGCTTCTTTCAAAAGCATTTTGGCGCCGCCGGAATCGAAACCCTCGTGCCGGAAGCCGCGGAGCGCCAGGAACTCGACCGCATTATCTGGGAAGAACTTTCGCACGGCAAAGTCGAAGCAACATCTCGAGATGCCGCGCGACGAATGCTCGCGGAACTGGAGCGCCAGGGAGTGGAAGCCGTCATTCTCGGCTGCACCGAACTGGCGATGTTGATCGGGAAACCGGACACGTCGTTGCCGCTTTATGACACCACGCGCATTCACGCCGAAGCGATCCTCGAATTCGCGCTCGACCGGAAACTGAAGGCGCGCAAATGAGCAAGAAGAAAATCCAACTCAAGCGTGCTTACGAACCCGCCGCGCCCGAGGACGGTGACTACTACCTCGTGGATTTGCTCTGGCCACATCAACATCCCGAGTCGGCAATCCGCCCGGCGGCGGAGCGGCTCGCGGCGGACCTCACCTCAAAAGGAAATTGCCTGGCGCCGTAGAAACGTGATAAGGCGAAGCAGCCGTCCAGTTCTCGTCGTCCGCGAATGAACTTGACGTTTCCGATTCTTTAACGACCGCGCTGGAAACAAATTGTTCCAGCGTTGCGCGCGCGAACCACTATTCCTTCAGCAAACACGAACGATTCGGCGAATAATCCGTCCACAACATTCATACACTTGAAGGTGGGTGGCTGAAACTTGCCATCAATCTTTGCGGCCCGGATTCCGGCGAGCATTGCCGGGTGGCCTGCCGTTGGGAGGTGTCTTTTGATATTTGAGAACCTTGCGGGCATATTTGACCGCGAGGGAGAAATCGGAAAACGTGATGAATTGGCGGCGCCCGGTCGAGTAATCCGCAATCCGGAAATTGATGTAGACCTTTCCCATGACGCGGTTGTTGATGAGGTAGATTCTCACTCGCTTGTCCCGGCTCTTGACCTCGTATGGAAAGGCTGGTGTGCTCACTTTTGAATAGCTTCACCAGTTCAAGGAACGGCAGCCACTGGAAGAATCCCCAACCGCAGCCCCGGATTACTCCGGGGCGACTGAACTTCAACGCTGAGGCTTTCCAACAGGGTCGCAGAGATAATCCCACTCGCGAAATGAGCCGAGGTAGCCGTGTTCCGTGCCGGCGGGATGGGGCGGGATGGTAACTCCACTTGACAGCGGAGTTGGGCAGCTTTGTGCCTCGTGCACGAGCTGCCCAATTTTCATAAGAGCGTCGTTCTTTAGGTTTTGAATTCATTTCCTGCGGTCAAATAGACCCGGCAGCCACAAGTGGTCTGTTACAGATCAGCTACAAGGAGCCCTTTTGCGCCCCCCTTGTTCGCCCCATTGAACTACCCGTTTCCGGAGCGATTATGGCGTCATGCGCTTTAATGTCCTGGCGACCGATTACGACGGCACTTTGGCCCACTCCGGTCAGGTGGACGCGGCAACCCTGCAAGCCATCGAGCGCCTGCGCGCGTCAGGTCGCCATGCCATCCTGGTGACGGGACGGGAAGTGGAAAGTCTCAAGCGAATCTTTCCGCGCCTTGATCTATTCGAGATGGTCGTCGCTGAAAACGGTGCGGTTCTCTATTACCCGGTCAACGACACGGTCAAACCTTTGCACAAGCAACTGCCCCATCGGTTTGTTGACGAATTGCGGCATCGCGGAACTCCGGTGTCAGCCGGGCACGTCATCGTGTCGAGCCGCGAACCGCACGACCTCGTGATTTTGGATGTGATCAAGGATTTGGGGCTCGAACTGGAAATCATTTTCAACAAAGGCGCGGTGATGGTGCTCCCGTCGGGCGTGAACAAGGCCACCGGACTGGACGCGGCGTTGCGGGAGTTGGGTCTGCAGCGGGAGCGGACGGTCGCGATCGCCGATGCGGAGAACGATCATGCGTTGCTGAGGTTTTGCGGATGCGCCGTGGCGGTGAGCAATGCGTTGCCGTCCTTGAAGAAAGCCGCGCATCTGGTGACTCGATCACCAGCCGGGGCGGGCGTGGTGGAATTGATCGACCGCCTGATCGCGACCGACCTGACCGACGTGGTGTTTTCCCCGCCAGCCGAATCAGGTGATGATCCAAATATGCTTCTTCCCGGGCTTGGCGTGCGCGCCAGCGAGTCCCCATAATCTCGCGCCGCCAATGAACGCGTTGTCATTGTCCCCGCGTCGGACGCCGGGTGGAAGGCGCTGCAATCGTTTGATGTTTCCTCCGCCGAGCACGACGTAATCAGTTCGGAACGCGCCGCGCAGACTCTTCACGGCGTGATGCACTTGTTCTTCCCATTTCTTACGGCCCAGGCGCCTGAGCCCTTGCTTACCCAGCGTTTCGCCGAGCGAACCCCCTTTGGAATACGCCAAATCTCCCAGTGCCAGCGGGATGATGACGTTGTCGAGGATTAATGCAGAACCTAATCCCGTGCCCAGCCCCAGAAACAGCATGCGCCCACCGGAATAACTGCCCAGCGCCTGCATCGCGCCGTCGTTAATGATTTTAACCGGTCGACGAAAGTGCTTTTTGAAATCGAAACCGATCCAACCTTCGCCGAGATTCGACGTGGACTCCCTGATCTTGCCGTGAAGGATTAATCCCGGGAAACCAATGGAGACGGCCTCGTATTTCCAGCCGGCGGTCAATGTCAGAATGCAGCGGGTGGCTTCCTCGGCGCTCAGATGCGGGCCCGACGGAAAGGAACTGTTACGTCGTCCTTGCCAAAGCTTCAGTTTGATACTGGAACCGCCCACGTCCACGACGAGCACTCGCATGGAGGAACATAGCTCTCCAATCCCGGAGTTCACTGGGGAAGTTGGGAAGGGGACGCGGACTCAACTCTTGAAGAGTCGCGCCGCCAGGAAATTTGCCACCAGACCAAAACCCAACAAGACCATCAGCGGCACGACGACCGCGCTGAAGCCGCTGCCGAAACTGATGAGCTGATGCAGTCCCTTCAAGGCCCAGCCTGTCGGTAGGCACAGTGCTACCTTTTGGAGCATCGGCGGGGCAAGTTCCAAGGGCCACCAACAGCCGCCGAGCGCCCCCATCAACAAGCTCGCCATGACGCAAATGCCGGTGACCCGGTCTTCTGACGACATCACGGACCCGATCAAGACGCCGACGGAACTGCCGACCCAACCGAGGACCAGCAGCATCAATGTCACGGCGGGCAGGTTCGCGCCGAGGTTGACCCCCATCGCCAGCTTGCCTACTGCGAGAAAGAAAACGATTTGCACCGCACCTAGCAGAATCAGGCCGTAGATTTTACCGAACACCAATTCGAGTTTGGTTACTGGATGAACCATGAGTCGCCGGATGACGCCATTGCGTCGCTCCGCGGCCACCGTGGCGCCACCGAAGATCATCAGGTTCATCATGAGATACATCACCAGATTTCCCGGGAGCGAGAAGTTGAATCCGGACGGCACTGGCTTCCGCCCGGCGAATTTGGCGTCGAGGCTGACGGGGTCGGGTTTCTTCATCACTTCACGGAGTTGCGCTTCGCTGCTAACGCTCGGGCCGTTGGTTTGCGTGGCGGCTTCGAGCAAGTGGCTGTTCATGGCGATCAAAGCGCGAACCAATCGCACTTCGATGATGGCGGCATCCGACTCCGCTGATCCATCGCGTTTGTAAAAGCCGACTTTGCTTTGCTCGCCGGCAAGCACGCGGTCGGTGAAGCCGGACGGAATGCGAATCGTGCGCGCCGCAGATTCGCGATTCGTCGGGTCAAGCAACCACATGCCTTGCGTGCCGAGTTCATCGAGAAAGACGCGACCCAGGAAGTTGGTATCCTGATTTTCCACCAGCACCGGCGGCCTGCGATTGTAAGGATTGCCCGGACCACGATTGGCAAAGCCCATGAAGTACACAAACGCAAGCGGCACCGCGAACAGCCAGATATAGGCGGACTTGCTCTTGAGGAAGAGCCGCACGTCGTTGTGGCCGATGTCGAGAATGCGTTTCATCGCGCAGGCTCGTGTGGAGTGCGGACAGCCATGTTCGCGAGACCGGGAATGCCATTTCTCGCGGACAAGGCTGTCCGCGCTCCGGTTCGATGCGGCTTCTGGTTCATACCCGTGCCCCCATTCGGAACAACCTCCGAAACAGCACGGAGGCCACGACCATCAGCACTGCGCTCAGGATGAACAGTTTGATGAGCGGCAGCACCCACACAACGTTGCCTCCACTGGATTGAAGATTGCGTGCCGTGTCGACGAACCAATAACTGGGCAACAGAGGCGTGATGTGCTCGCGCAAAAATGCCGGGAGCGCCCTGGGTGGAAACAGGCAGCCACCGGCCATTCCCAGGCCCATCGCGATGATGGTGTTCAGCGCACCCGCCTTGCGTTCATCAGGAATCAATGCGACGAGCACCGCCATCAGTCCTGCGGCGAAGCAGGCATAGCCCAACACCAGCAATGCCAGCGACCCGGCATGTTGCCAGGCCACGCCGAATAGTATGCCACCACCGCAGATCAGCAGGATGAAGCTTGCTATCAACAGCACGACCACGGCGAACAGGATCTTGGCCGCCACGAAGGGGCCGAGTTGATGGTGCAAGGTGTGAAAGCGAGCCAGCGTGCGTTGGCGTAATTCGCGATGAAGGTCGGTCATTGCATTGCTGGCCAGAAACAACAGGAACATTCCGGCCATGCCGACGAGCAGATACGCGAACGTCTCGGCCATGGGGTTGCTTTTCTTTTCAGCGGGTTTGGGTGTGTTTGTGGCGCTGATACTGTTGGTTGAGGCTGTCGTCTTGTTTGCCGTGGTTGAATTGGCGGCAGGGTCCTTCTCGTACACAACGAGCGGAGGATTGATGAACTTTTTCGCGGCCTTGAACTTGTCCCCGGCGCGCTCAATCAGGTTGGAGATCTCCTTGTAATCGCGTTTACCTTCGATCACTTCCTGCCACTCGGGGAACTCGGACTGCAGGTTGCGAGAAATCGCATTCAATGCGGTGACGAGCGCACCGAGTAACTCTTCCATCACAGCGGGGTGAATGGATTGTGCGGGGTTCTTGATGAGCTCGAGACTCACGTTGGTTTTGCCGCTGAGATAATGGCGCGTGAAGTTGGTGGGAATGATCAGCACAGCGCTGATTTTGTTATCGTTGATTTCGCGCAACGCCGCGTCGCGCTCCAGGATGACCGGGTCGAGGTATTTGCCACCCTCACGCTGATTGGCCGAGCCGCGCAGGAAATCTGACAGGATGGTCTTGTCTTCATCCACCAATGCGAAACGGATTCGACCCAGCGCACCACTGTCCGATTTGCCTCCGAAGGTCAGTCCGACCAAGGCGGTAATGACGAGCGGGATCAGGATGTTGATCGCCAATGGCAGCGGATTGCGCCGCGTGCGACGCAGGTCTTTGGCGATGAGGACGCGCAGCATGGTTATTGTAGGACGGGCGTCGCGCCTGTTTCTAATTTCAAAGCAACAAAGAATGAGACCGGCGCGACGCCTGTCCTGCGCGGTTGTGTCATGATGTTCATTCCCGCAGTTCGCGGCCGGTGAGCTGGAGAAACACGTCGTTCAGGCTGGGCCGCTTGAGGGTGACGTTTTCGACACGAACGGGCAGGCCGAGCAAATCCTTGAGGCAATCGGAAGGGTCACGTGTTCCAATGGGCGAAACGACGATTTGCTTCTCGGTTTTTTGAATGACCCGGAAACGCTGAAGAAAGCCATCCCACGCTTCGGGTGAAGAATCCTTGAGATCCGCTTCGAGCGCGAAGAGGCGGTCGCCGCCCAGCCGGTCCTGCAATTCCTTGAGCGTGCCCTCGGCAAGCAGACGTCCGTGATCAATGATGCCGATGCGTTGGCAGAGCGACTCGGCTTCTTCGAGGTAATGCGTGGTATAAAGAATTGCCGTGCCTGAGGCGCGCAGTTTGGTGATGAACTCCAGAATGTTCTGCCGGGCTTGCGGATCAATACCGACGGTGGGTTCATCGAGCAGCAGCAATTGAGGTTTATGAAGCAAGGCGCAGCCCAGATTGATGCGACGTTTCATCCCACCCGAATAAGTCTTCACCGCGTCTTTTGCGCGGTCTGTAAGCGTGAGTGCTTCCAGCAATTCGGTTGCTCGTGATTTGGCATCGCCCGAACTCAATCCGGCCATGCGGCCCCAGAACTCCAGATTTTCGCGGCCGGTGAGTTCCTCGTAGATGGCGAGTTCCTGCGGCACGACGCCCATGATGCGCTTGGCCTTTTGCGGGTTGGACCAGAACGGCGTGCCGGCCACGATGACTTCGCCGGCATCGGGCTTGAGCAACCCGGAGATCATGGAAATGGTGGTGGTTTTGCCCGCGCCGTTCGGTCCGAGCAGCCCGTAGATTTCGCCCGGACGCACCTCGAAACTGACGGAGTCCACCGCGCGCAATGGCCCGAAGGCTTTGAACAAACCCTGAACCCGAAGCAAGGACATGCGCGCGATGGTAGGGCGAAGTGCGCCGCTGGCAAGCTTCGACTAAGCAGGCCAGGTCGTTGGAACTGTGGATGGATCAAGGCGTGTTCCGGAGGAACACTCGACAATAGCCCAGCGTTTCAACGCTGGGTTCACATCGCCCGGGTTCGAGTCCCAAAAGGGACGGCTGAAAAACGAAGTTCGGTCGTCCCGTTCGGGACTTGCATGGGTGGATCCTCCGTGTTCCGGAGGAACAGTCGACAATAGCCCGGTGCTTTAGCACCGGGTTTTGCCGGGCGAGTTCTACGTCCCGAAGGGACGGCTGAGATCTGTTGGAGGGATTCAATCGTCCCGTTCGGGACTTGCACCGTTGCCAACGCATTCCCCGCGTTGAAACGCCGGGCTATTGTCGGAATGTTCCTCCGGAACAAGTTTGACCGATCTGGTGGAATTCGAGTTCACGCGTCCATTTCCGGCAAAACCACAACGGCACCAAACCAAACACGCCGAACGAGCAATCAACCAGCCGCCACCAAAATGGAATGCCTCGCACGGCCCCGAAGACGAGGGCGTAGGGAATGACCATCACACACGCAATCAGGCCAAAGTCAAACAGCCATCGGTTGCGCACGGGATCGCGTAATGCACCAACAAACGCAAGTGCAATGACGATATGTCCGAACGCCAACCAGTCCGTGCCGAGGAACAAGAACGGATGCCTGGCAGTGACGTCGTGCAAGGCGTCGTGCACCGTCAACAGCCAACGTCCGATTTCAGAGCTGGCAGTGGCACTGGTTTGCCCGGCGAGACCAAACCAGTTGACCATCAAATCGAGTTCCCACTTCAGCGGGATGGCGGTCACGCCGCTGATGACGAGACCAACGATGAAGAGCCACGTCAGTGCTTTGATGCGGCGCAGGAGAATGGCGTCCCGGTTCATTTCAAAGGAAGGTTCGACTTGTGGAATTTATGCCAAAGGCTGGCCAACAGCGCGGCGAGGAACAGGATGGGCACGAGCAACACGGTCGCGAAGTAGAGCAGGAGGTAGATCAAACCAAGCAAGGCTGAGAGTTCGTAACCGAGCTCCGTCGAACCGGTGGTGCCGTTGAGAAAGCTGGTGTATTCGCGAAGACCAAAGGCGTGGGCTACGCCGAACGCCAGCACGATCAACACTGCGTGGCGAATTAGATCCTTCGGCGAAAGAAAGTCGGCAGAGCAGAAGTTCCAGAAGCGGTTGGCCAGGTTTGTTTTCATTGGAGTCCTTTGTTTACTTTCTCCCAGAGTGGCCCGAGTGTGGCGGCATAGAGCAACGCGGCATCGCCGACTTGATTGCTCGCGCAGTATTTCAACGCTCCCGATTTGCGCTTGGGAAACGCGGCGAAATCCAGAGTGGTCGAGAGCGACTTCAGGTAAGCCTCGTCGCCAAACGCGGTCGCCCCGATAAATGCCATGCCGCTGGAGCCGGCGCTGATGTTGAGGACCGGAATAATCGGGCCGGAATCCACATCGGCCGGACCGTGCCAGGACCTCGGCCATTCGTGAGCGTAGCCGAAGCCGAGCAATGTCTCGCCGAGTTCTTTCCGGGTACGCTGATACTGATCGCGGGCAAAATCTTCGTCCAGAATCTGAAGGGAGTGGGCGACCATCCATAGCGTTGAACCTTCCGGCCCATCGAGCGGTTTGCCTTTGGTGGTGAAGCTTGCGGTCAGCAAACCTGACTCCGGATGCACCAACGTTTGCTTCGCCATCGCAATCCAATGGCTGATTAACTGCGAGTGGTCCGTGGCGTCGAGGTGGTCAGCCAGGCGGATAGCACTCAAGGCAATGCAGTGGTCAAACATCCAGCACTCATTGGGATAACTTTCCAACAGCAGGTGAGGGCTGCGTTGCAGACCGTCCGCGATGACATTGACTCGCTGGGTCAACAGCTCTTTGTATTCTGGTTTTTCCTCAACCATGCGTCGCGCGGCCAGCATCAATGCGATTTCGCCATCGATGAACAAACTCCGGGCGGGCTGCACCACGTACGAATTGGTTTTGGCATAAGACATCAGGAAGAAGGTGATTCCTTCCTGTTGTTCCAACCGGATGGTCTCTTCGATGATCCGGTCCATGGTTTCGAGATTGCCGGGCCTGGTGGCGGGGTCGCGCAGACTGATATTGGCGAGTGACCAGACGAGAAAGCTGCGTCCCATGAAATCCCACTCGGCGTTGCTGGCACGCATGCGTTGTAATTCGCGCTCTCGTAATTTCGGATCGGTCCACAGTTGAAGGTGGCGTGCTGCAAGTTCCCGAGCCCTGGGGGAAACGGCGGTAGGCTGGAAAAACGAGCTTGCCGGCTTTGAAAACACCAGGTGAACCAACGGCAGCCAAAGCGCCGTCGCTATCACGAGAGCCAAAAGGCTGATACCAATTCGTCGTCCTTGAGTCATAAAGCCTCCATTGGTTTTGCGTTATTCGGTTCAATCGTCCAGCGAGTTGACGCGGGCAAATGCGTCAACGCATAAAGCATCACGTAAGCGATGAAGAGGAATGTGGCGAAGAGCGCCAGGAATGCGAGTTGATGCGGTTGTCCGGTTTCACCGGTGGCAACTGAACTGATGCTGGCGGCGAGTTTTCCGGGTTTGGCGATCACATCCCAGCTGTTGAAGCGCAGGAAGCGTCCGAGGTAAATCCCAAAGCTGCACAATCCCGCGGCTGCGGCGACAAAGGCCCATCCCGCGATGCGACCCAGCATCCGCGTGACGATCGACTGCATCAGGTAGAGCGAGACGAAGCCGAGGATCAAACCGGTCAAAGCGCACGAGAGGACAATCGCGAGGTCGATCCAGAAATGCGCAAAGAAGCGGTTTGTCAGATGGACGAGGTCGGTGAAAATGTAAGGTGCATTCGGAAAAAACAGCAGCCATGCCGCGCTCATTCCGAGAAACCGCCAGCCCGGTCGTTTGCCTTCGTCAAAGTTGTCTTCCGCCAGGATGGCGAACATGAGGGGCAGCCAGGCGAGAAAAAGATTCCAGACCAGAAAGCTGTAGCGGAGGTTGCCGGTCCATGCGATGCGGGCAACGACCAGCACAAAACAAATCGCCGAAGCAAAAGCCAGCGCCGCCGCGGGCATGAAGGTTTCTCGTTTGAACATTAGTTTCAGAATTTGCATAGCAATTGTTCCTGCCAGGCTGGTCAAATCGACTTGGTCAGCCCATCAAAACAGCAACCGGTAGAGTGCCTGAAGGACGGTTTCGTAAAAACTTCCGCGAAAATATTCCTGCCCGATGAATTCCACGTTGCCCGCCGGATCCCAGATGAATGGCCGGAGCACCCAGCAAATCTGGCTGCCGAGGAACAAATTGCCAGCCAGCCACGCGAAGAGAACCTTTAGCGCTACGATGCGGCTGGAAGTCCATTGCAACAGCAGCGGTAACAGGCGCACGTTGCCGACTATCCCGGCCACGGCAATGAACGCAGCGATCACGAGTTGCATGAAGCCGTATTCGGGTGACGTCAATTGAGTGGCCGCGGAGAGCGGCGGTGTGTTGCAAACCACAAAGAGCGCAACCGGGCTCAGCGCACCGAGAATCACCGAGGTGAGCGCAAAGCTGAACAACACCATGACCAGCGATTGCCGGAACGTAACGTTCAATCCCAGCAGCGGCGCGAGCATGCCATTCAACAGGCCATTGCCGAGAGTTGTGAGCAAAATCGCCAACGGCAGTTTGATGCCGGTGTACAGCGCCTGCAACGGTTCGCGCCACGAGCCCATCGCCGCGCCGTACGTTCCCGCGCCCAACACGATGGCCGCCACACAGAACACGATGAACCGCGAAGGCCGTTGCAATACCCAATCGTGGAAGTGCTCTGGTTGAGCGCGAAGAACGTCGCCAACTGAGCCGGGAGCATAAGGCACGGCACGCATGGGCGCGAGTGGAGGGAGTGGCTCGTGATTTGAATCGCATGTTTAGCGCGAGTCTGGCGAGCGTGAGTTTGACCATTTCAAGCAGTCGCCCCAGTGACTCAGGAAGAATTTCTTTTCGGTGGGCATGAAGGTGTCCGCCGTGCCGACGATTGGTCGCAGGGCCGTGGTCATTTGCAATGCCACCAGAATGAAGATGACGGTCCACGTATTGAGCCCGGCATTCGAGCGGGCTTTGGAGTGCGAAAAGCCGTTTTCCAGAAAGCGCAAACCGAAGAACGTGGCGATGCTCCAGAAGACGAGGTGCAGCGCGCCCATCCATACGATTTCCTTCGTAGATTGAGAGAACAGCCACGCCACCGGCGCGAAGCCGATGAGGAGAATGGTCATCAACATCAACAAACCAACCACGAGTCCGAAGATTTCAACGAGCCTCGCCTGCGAACCACTCAGGCAGGAAAAGATGTAAAGACTCGGCAGGCAGATGAGCGCCGAGATGAGCAAACCAAGGGAGACCTTCACGGGCGCGGCCCACCATTGCGTCCCGCCCGAAAACGAACCCACGATGACGCCGTAAATGAGACTGCACAGCACCGCGACGAAGAGCATGAACGCGATGAGTTTCCCCGCGCCGGGCTGCCGCAGTTGATACATGACGCGGCGTGGTTGGCGCAGCAGAGCTTCGAGTGCAACCACGGCATTCGATATGGGTTCGCGTTCGGTGGGATCGTCTCCGAGCGGTCGCGGACCGTAAATGGGTGGCGGCACGACGGGATTGACTTGCGGCGTGAGTGGATTGGATTCGTTCATAATGTTCGATTGTTACGGACGCAGGTTCATAGTGACTGGATGAGATACCGGATGGTGTGGAAGACGTTTTCGTAAAAGTTGCCCTGAAACGCGCTGTCGCGGAGGAACACCACTGGCAACTGCGGCGAACCAATGAAGGGCCGGGCAATCCAGGTGAGCTGGCTGCCGAGGAAAAGATTCACCGCCAGCCACGCGAACAAAACGCGGCGCGCAACGGGACGATTTCCGTGACTGAGTTTGGTGAGGAGCTGGAACAAGCGCACGTTCCCGGCGATCCCGGCAAAGGCGATGACAATCACGTGGCTGACTTTGATAAACCCGTAGGTGAGCGTGGACTTCACGTCCGGCGTCATGGGTGGAGCATTCCACGAGAGGAATCCGGTGAGCGGTGCGAAGGCGCCCATGATGGCCGAAGTGATGGCAAAACTCATCAACACGGCGAGCAGCGACTGGCGCAAAGTGATGTTCAATCCAAGCAACGGCGCGAGCATGGCGTTAAGCAAAGCATTTCCCGCGGCCGTTAACAGAATGATCAAGGGGAACTTGATGGCGACGAACAAGGCTTGCCACGGGTCACGCCACCACCCCATCGCGGCTCCGTAAGCGCCCGCGCCGATCATGATTACCAACACGTGCGTGCCTATGCGGCGACTACTCCAGTCCTCGGTCCAACCGGCGATGACGTCTGCTTCCGCGCGCAACAGCGTGCTGATGTCACCGGGCCTTGGTTGGGCGAGGGTGGATTGCATAGGCTAGGGGCTTTCGAGAGCGCTGGAGACGATGGTCTCACGACTCCAACGCACCGGAAGTTCGCGGACAACCGGAGCTGCCATTAGAGCCAGCGCGACCAAAAAGAGCATCCAATTGAACTCCGCGGGCAATACCTCGCGGATTACGGCGACGCCCTGATCAGCGACCCGCAGAGCGTCCGCCATGAACACATACAGTGCCATTGCCATGCCGATGAATGCGAGAAGCCACACGCGCACGTTTGACAAGGCGGGCGGAGGTGAGTGTTCAAACTGCGTGACGAAGGTTCCCCACAAAACCATCAAGGAGGCGATAAGTACGGGCGCCAGCACCGGTCCCCACCAGGGCAGCGGAATCAGGAACAGAATATCCCAATCCAGCAGCGACCGCGGCCAGCCGTACATCACTTTGAGGAAGACGTAATAGAAAATGTCCCACAGGCCGAAGGCGAGTGCCGCATAACCCCAGCGCTCGCGCCAGGTCTTTCCCGCAAGCATACCAACCGTGAACAGCATGATCATCGTCGCCAGTTCGCGGGCCAGTTCCACGGGGCCAAGGTCGCCGATCAACGGCAACGGGTTCGCTTGATAGGGTTCAAGGCGGTCAACGTGGGTGCGCAGGTAGAAGACCACGGCGGATTCAACCCAGGCGAAGGCGATGGCAAAGCACGCGACGGCAGTCCAGGTGAAACGATTGTTGGTTTTCATACGCTGGCGGGGAAGGGTGCGGAAGGCTTGGCCCACAACGCGGCGACACGTGCGGGCTTTGGCTGACGGCGCAATGAACGCACAAAGCGTGTCAGTTGGCGGGTGACTTCCGAGTAGAATTCAGCGCGCGAACCACCAATGGCTTTCAAACAGGGTGCGTGGCTCGACCACAGCACGGTCGCGGCTGCGTAGCCGCACAGAAGGAATTGAGTTCTCCACAGCAGACCGCGCACGCCCGGCTGCGGATTGCCGGCGCTCATGATGCGATCCCGTTGGAATGCGACATGGCCCGCTTCGTCACGCAAGATCAACTCGCACATCGCGGCGAGTGGTCCGTCGGGCGAATAATGCCGCAGTATTCGGTAGTAGGCGGTGCTGACAAGTTCGGTGAGGGTGAGTACTTGCAGTTCAAAACGGACTCCGAGCATTCGCCGGCAAAAACAGAAGGCGGTGAAGCTCCAGTGCGACGTGATGATGCGGCCATTGAAGCGCTTCACGGCGCAACCTAGCAATCGCGCGTGTTCGGCCTCTTCCTTGAACCAGAGATCGACGATGGTGCGCATCTCGGCCGTGCTGCTGCGAAATCCTTCGGCGTCGTACGCAATGAGCGAGGCCGGTCCGCCGCCGTCGCCGAGGCGAAACTCCTCAATGGAGCGCAGCACAGGCGGCAGGACGTGAGCTGGTACGTTCATGGGCGCGTTCCAGTCCGGCTCCGGACGGTTCTGGCGGTTGCGTTGGAAATGCTCAATCCATTTTGTGTAGTTCATGATGATTCTCCGGGGTTGAGTTTTGGAGCGAAGCTGCCAGCGCGTGAAGCCATTGCTCGACGCTGTTAATCACAATGTCGGGGGTGGAGGTTCCAGCGGTCAAACCGACGGTGTCAGTGCTGGAAAACCATTCCGGTCGCAGATCATTTGGGGTTTGAATGTGGTGGACGCGGGAACAATGAAGGGAACAGGTCTCGACGAGTTCGCGAGTGTTGTTGCTGTTTGCACCGCCAATGACGATCACGACATCGCTGCGTTGCGCCAATTCAACCGCCGCATGCTGCCGCTGTTTGGTCGGCTGGCACACGGTATCCACGAAGCGCACCTCCGAGTGTGGAAACGTGCGGCGCAACAACTGGACGAGATGCCGGACGCGTTCGATGGGCTGAGTGGTTTGCGCCATGACGCCGTAGCGCGGCTGCTGACGGAGAGTCATTACGTCAGACTCCGAGAGAATCACATCGTAGTCGGTGAGATCACCGGTCAACCCGAGAACTTCCACGTGGTCGCGCTTGCCGACAATCACGGGATGAAAGCCATCGGCGACGAGCTCCGCCAGCGCGCGGTGCGCGACGTGAACGAGCGGGCATGTTGCTTCCAGGACGTTCAGGCCGCGTTCGCGCGTCTGGCTTAAAGTGCGTTCTGAAGTGCCGTGCGCCGTGATCATCACGGTTTGGGTGCGAACATTTCCCGGCTGTTGCTCGATTCGGATGCCGCGCGCGCGCATTTCGGCGAGAACCGTTTCGTTGTGGACGAGATCGCCAAGGATGGTCAGCGGCTCTTGCCGGGCGGTGTTTATTGCGAGCGTGATGGCGTCGCGAACGCCAAAGCACATGCCGAGATGTTCTGCGCGGATGATCTTCATACGACTTTGATCTGATTTAACTTTGTATTGCAAAGTGTGAGACTCTGGTTGTTCATAAACGTTCAAAGGGATTGTTACTTACTCCTGGTTTGCTGGAGGATTTGTTCCAGCAGATCGATGTAGCCCGAGAAAGCCTTCTTGCCGGCGGCGGTCAGCGAGCAGGTGGTGAGCGGACGATTGTTTGCGTAGGATTTGCTCACCGAGACGTAACCGGCTTCCTGCAAGGTGCGGATGTGCGTGGTCAGGTTGCCATCCGTCATGTTGAGCGCGTCGCGCAGCTCGGTGAAGGCGAGTTCGGGCGAAGCGGCGAGCATGGACATGATTGCCAGCCGGCCTTTCTCGTGAATCACACGATCGAGCTGGAGAAATGGTTCGGGATTCACGATTCATTCCCACGCTTTTCGGTGAAGTAGAGATAAATGCCGTAGGCTAGTTGCAGCAGCCCGAAGAGTGCGCCCATGAGCCAGTGGGCCACCTGCCACGACGCAGTAGGATAGTCCTGACGATGGTTCGCGAATATTCCGAAAAGAATCAGGACGGCAGTGCTAACGAACAGCCAACCTAACCAACGAATTCCGCGCGAAGTATAAAAGCC
>DASUGI010000283.1:0-13873 GCA_036274115.1 Verrucomicrobiia bacterium | reverse complement strand
GCCAGCGCGAAATAAACCAGCAGGATGGCCAGCGCAAAAATGAAGTAGGCCGAACTGCCCACCAGGTTTTCCTGATACGCCAGCGCCGTCCACTCGAAGTTCATTCCGGCGGGAAGATGTTTGCGCGCGATGGACTCCATCGCCGCCAGCGCCTGACCCGAGCTGAATCCATCCGCCGGTGCGCCGTTGATTGTGGCGGACGGAAACAGATTGTAGAGCGAGATCACTGACGGCCCTTGCGACGGTTTGATTTCCGCCAGTGAACCGATGGGCACCATGCCGCCATTCTGGTTGCGCACGTAGAGTCGTTTGATGTCATCGGCATTGAGACGAAAACCCGGGTCGGCCTGCACATACACCATGTAATTGTGCCCGAACTTCGTAAACAGATTCACATAGGTCGAGCCCATGTAACTTTGCAGCGCGCTGTAAACACTGCCCACGTCCACGTTCAGCGTTGCGGCCTGATTGGCGTCCACCTTTACCGACAACTGCGGCACGGACGCGCGAAAGGCCGTGAAGGCATTCTGGACTTCCGGAGCGGCGTTGGCCTCACCCACGATTTGGTCCGTCACACTCTGCAGCCGCGCGAAATCGTAACTGCCATCCGTCAACTCCACCTGCATCTGAAAACCACTTGAAGCTCCCAGTCCCTGAATCGGCGGAGGCACGAGCAATCGTGTTCTCGCTTCTTGAACCGTGGCCAGTTGTTTCGTCAGGTTCTGATAGATGTGCTCAAGGTCCTCAGCTTTGCCGCGCTCGTCCCAATTCTTCAGCATCAGATAAACAATGCCCGCGTTGGCCAGCGACACATCGCCATCCAGCGGCGACGGGCCGCCGGTGCCGATCGCCACCGCGCGTTCCACTCCGGGAGTTTTCAGCCCGATGCGCGCAATCTCGTCCATCACCTTCTCCGTTCGTTCCAGCGACGCGCCATCCGGCATCTGCACCGCCACCAGCAGATAACCCTGGTCTTCGGTGGGAATGAATCCCGTCGGGATCTTCGTCAAACCCCAGCCCGCCAACGCGACCAGGATCAGCGCAACGACGACCATCCGCCCGCTCCGTTGCACAATGAATTGAATCACGCGGACGTAAAATCTTTCGGCGGGATCGTAAACGGAGTTGAACCAGCGAAAGAAAAAGTTCTTCCGCTCGCCGGCGTGAGTGGGACGCAACCACAACGCGCACTGAGTGGGCTTCAACGTCACGGCGTTCACCGCGCTGATCAAAGCCGTTGCAGCGATGACGAGTGCAAACTGGCGATACATCTGTCCCGTGATACCCGGCATGAACGCAGGCGGCAGAAAGACGGACATCAACACCAGGGTGATGCCAATGATCGGCCCGAACAGTTCGCGCATGGCGTCGATGCTGGCCTGCTTGGGATGCTGGCCGCGCTCGACGTGTTGCGACACGCCTTCAACGACAACGATGGCGTCATCAACCACGATACCGATCGCCAGCACGACGGCGAAAAGTGTGAGCAGATTGATGCTGAATCCCATCGCGGCCATGGCAGCGAAAGCGCCGATGATGGTCACCGGAACGGTCGTGGCCGGAACGAGTGTCGCTCGCCAGTTTTGCAGGAAGACAATGATGACAATCAGCACGAGCACACCGGCTTCGAACAACGTGTGATAAACCTCCGAGACGGACTGGCGAACGAACGTGGTGGTGTCGAAAGGAATCTCGTAGGTCAGACCGGTAGGAAAAGTCGGAGCGAGGCTTTCCAGGAGTTGCCGAACATTGTTGGCGGTATCCAGCGCGTTCGCGCCGGGCAGTTGATAAATGGCAATGCCGCCAGCGGGTTTGCCGTCCACTTTGAAGAGCTGGCTGTAACTGCTCGCCCCCAATTCGACGCGGCCCACGTCCCGAATGCGAGTCACCTGGCCACCGGGCCCGCTGGCTGTTTTGAGGATGATGTCTTCGAACTCCATCGCGTCCGAGAGCGCCGCCGGCACATTGGCGGTGATTTGAAAATCCTGACCGGCTGGCGTCGGTGGCATTCCGATTTGCCCCGCAGCGACGTTGGCGTTTTGCTGCTGGATGGCATTGATGACGTCCTGGGGAATCAAGGCGCGTTGATTCAACAGCTCCGGATCGAGCCACACCCGCATGCTGTATTCGCCCATGCCAAAGACCACCACGTCGCCGACGCCGGGCAGGCGCGCGAGTTTGTCACGCAGTTGCAGCGTCCCGAAATTGCTGAGGAACAGCGCGTCGTATTTGTCGTCCTTCGACGAGAGCGTGATGATTTGCAGCGGCGAGGTTTCTTTCTTTTTGGTGACGCCCCCCTGCTGCTGAACGGCAGCTGGTAGTTGAGCCATGGCCGCGGAAACACGATTCTGCACCAGCACCTGCGCGAAATCCAAGTCCGTGCCGACTTCAAACGTAACGGTGAGCGTGTAGCGTCCGTCACTGGTGCAGTTGGACTGCATGTAGAGCATCTTCTCGACGCCATTGACCTGTTGCTCGATCGGCAACGCGACGGTCTCGACAAGAATCTTTGCACTCGCACCAGGGTAGGTTGTCGTGACTTGAACCGTCGGTGGCGTGATGGGCGGATATTGAGAAACGGGCAGGAGAAAAACGGCCACCGCGCCCAGCAACATCATCACGAACGCAATCACGTTCGCCAGCACCGGGCGTTCGATGAAGAATTTGGCGAACATGACGTCGCTGCAGGCAGGTCAGGGCGTGGGAGTGGAAGCGATGGGCGCAGCGGTCGGCGCGACTTTCTCGCCGGGACGCGCGTTGAGAATCCCATTCACAATCACCCGATCCTCAGCCGTCAGTCCGCTGCGGATCGCGCAGCCGTCCGGGCCCAGCGGACCTTTCACCACGCTGCGACGGGCGACGACATCGTTGGCATCAACCACAAGCACGTAGTCGCCCTGTTGATCCGCACCAATGGCGCTGTTGGGAATCACCAGCATCTGCTTTGGTTCGCCAAGCGGAATGCGCACGCGCGCAAACAATCCCGGGAAAAGCGTCCGATCCTGATTCTGAAGCAACGCCCGGAGCGCAATCGTGCCCGTCGAACCGCTGATACTATTGTCGGTAAAATCAAGCACTCCCTGGTGCGGATAACCTTTCTCGTTGCTGAGGCCCACGAGCACGGGCGCCTTGCCGACCGCCGACTTGGGCTCCATTCCGTATTGCCGCATCATGTCGCGCATGTGCAGCACGTCGCGCTCGTTCATGTTGAAGTTCACATAAATCGGCAGCAACTGTTCGAGCGTCGCGAGCGTAGTCGGGCCGCCTGCACCCACAAGATTTCCGGGATCAACCTGCCGCGCACCGATGCGTCCCGCGAATGGCGCGGTTACTCGCGTGTAGCCCAGATTGATTTTGGCAAGTTCCACCTGAGCCTTTGCTTGATCGCGCTGGCTCAATTGCTTCTCAACGCTCGAAGCGGCCGTAGCGTTCTGCTTCAGCAGTTCCTGCTGGCGCGCATACTCGGCTTCCGCCTGGACCAACGCCGCTTCGTTCAACGCCAGTTGCTGCTGATACGGCGCTGGTTCGATGACAAACAGCAACTGACCGGCTTCAACATAATCACCGTCTTTGAAATTCACCGATTCAAGGAAGCCGCTCACGCGGGCCACGAGATTCACCGTTTTGGATGCCGCGACCGTGCCGGTGAGATCGAGATTCTCGGTCACCGGCTTGAGCACGGGATGACTGACGGTCACCGCCGGAAGCGGATTGCTCGACTCAACTTTCTTGTGGCAGCCGCAGGCCATGGCCAACAAGACAGCCACACTGCCGCAACACCAATGCAATTTCGGTTTCATACGTTTTGTCTGCGCGCCTCGCTCACTCCGATGCTTCGGGAGAACTCCTCGGCAAATGATTCTGCGCTTCGAGCATCTGCCCCCAATTGGTGCGGCGCGCCATTTCCGCTTTGACCTCAGCGGAAACAACATCGCCCGTCTCTCGCAATTCCCATCCGCCGCCCAGAGCGCGATAAATCGCAATCAATCCTTGAATCACGTTCCCCCGCGAGGAGGCGACGGAATCCTCGACACTCAATTGGGCCTGTTCGGTGCTCAAAACGGTGGTGTAGTCCGTCTCACCAGACTTGTAGCGAATCAGCGAGAGATCCGTGGATCGACGAGCGGCGGTGGCTGCGGTGAGCAAGTTCGTGAGGGCCTGTTGCTCGGTGTAAAATGCAGACAGCCCATTCTCCACTTCCTGCTGCGCCATCAGCACCGTGTTTTGGTAATTCAGAATCGCTTGTTGAAACGCGGCGTCCTGCACGCGCACCTGGTTGACGAGACGACCGTAATTGAAAATCGGCCAGACCATCGAAGCACCGGCCTGAGCCGCCTTGCTTTGCCACATGAACATATCGCCAAGGGAATTTTGCCCCTCGTTGTTGGAAGTAAAACCGAACGCACCCGACAGCGAAAACGCCGGATACATATTGGCGCGGGCCACGCCAATCAACGCGTTCTGGGAAGCCGCCGCCAGACCCGCCGCGCGCACATCGGGTCGCCGACGCAGCAAATCGCGCGGAATACCCAAAGCGATTTCGGCCGGAGCAGTTGGAATTCCATTCGTGCCGTCCAGGTATTGATCCACCTCCGCGGGCGTTACGCCCAACAATACGGCGAGGCCGTATTTGGTTTGGTTCAGCGTATTTTGCAGGCGAGGAATCTGCGCTTCGGTTTGGGCGCGCAGGGTTTCGGCCTGACGCACGTCCAGTTCGCTGGTCTCACCGAACCTGAACTGAATCTCCGCCACCCGATAACTTTCCTTTTGCGTTTCCAGATTGCGGATGGCCACACGAATCCGCTCCTCAGTCGTGCGAATGGTTACGTAACTGCTGGCGACGTCGGCAATGAGAGTGACCAACGCGTCGTCGTAGGACGCCAGCGTGCCGAGAAACGTCGCTCGATCTGATTCAATCAACCGGCGGTACTTGCCCCAGAAATCCATCTCCCACGAAGCCGAGAACAGGATTTGGTCCATCGTGTAATCCGACGTCAGGCCGGCCGGATTGAAGGTTAACCCCGGCGTGCCCAGCTTGGTGTAGTTCACGCCCGCCGACAGGCCCTGCTGTTGCGGGAAGAGATTGCCAATCGCCTGGTTCAACTGCGCGCGAGCCTGGAGCACGCGAACCCCCGCCACCTGTAGCGAGAGATTATTGCTGTAAGCCGTCTCAATCAGACGATCGACGGTGGGATCGTTGAAAGATTTCCACCAATAAACATCGGCGATGTTGAGCGGCTTCTCGTCTGCGGAGGAATGACCAACGTAATGGCTCTGAACGTTCGCTTTGGGCGCCTGATAGTTCGGCCCGACCATGCACGACGCGAAAAACAACATCGGCATGATGAGCCAAAGCCCTTTCGCGATCACCTCGCGAAACGGACTTTGGCTTTTGCTTAATGTCTCGTGTGTGTTTGCCATTCAAACGTGGGTCATCCGAGAGGGTGCAACCAAACCAAGGGAGGCTATTTATCGCCCGACAAGAGTGCCTGTAGTTCTTTGCCCGGAGTAACGAACCGGATATCAGTAATCTTGCCCTGTTCGTCCAGGAGCAAGACGGTGAACTTGTCCTTCTGCCGCGGAAATTTCGCCGCCGCATCCTTGTCCTCGACCAGCAGAATCTGAAAGGCCTTTTCTGCGGCACGCGAACGGGCTATCCGCCGTTTGAAGGCGGAGAACTCCGTCAGATTGATCACCATGATGGCATTGCGCTTCTCGAGCCATTTTGGATCCGAAGGCGACTCCGACGGCGCTTCGCCAGGTGTGTCGAAAATAACGAAGCGCGTCCCCGCTTTGAACGTGAAGGCCGCGCCATGCTGATCCGCTGCCTTGAAACCCACAAAACTGTCACCCGCCTTGTAAACCTGGGCCGCGGCGGTGAAAGAAACGGCCATCAGCACCAAACCAAGGAGACTGCGGGTTATCACTGAGGTCTGCATCCGCTGAGGATTGGCACGATCATCGCCGTCGTCAAGCGGTCAGGTTATCGCCGGTGCAACTGAAACTGAGGGTCAGTAGCGCAGCGGCATAGGAGCGCGGACAGCCTTGGCCTGGTGACCAAACATCAAAGCGGACACCCTTGATTTCAGTCGCACTTGTTATCGCCCGGCCTTCGTGGCAACGAACGCGTAGCGCGCATGGGTAAGCCCGTTGACCGCCTTGTCGAAGTAGTATTTGAAACCGCGCGAAAGCACCACGCGCTTGAGTTCCAACTTCAGTCCGGCGTGCTCGAAAAAATCACGGTACTCGCTCACGGCGTAACCAACGGGAGCGCCGTTGGGTTTACCGGAATGACCATTCGTTCGTGAGCGAAACTTCATCAGCGGGCGCACCGGCTCCCGGATTCCCACAAAGGTTCCTCCGGGCTTCAGCACGCGCCGCACCTCGCGCAGGACTCGCAACAAGCTTACCGCCTGATGCAGGGCATCGGCGCAGACGACTACGTCGAAGTGGTTGGCCGGAAAATCCAATTTGCCGAAATCGGCGGGAATTCGCGTGATTTTTCCTTCCTTCGCTTTCAGCAGTTTAAACACCTTCAAAGCTTGGACCTTCAGCAAGCGATGGGAAACGTCCGTTGCGGTAATCTCCACCACTTGCGGGAGCTTCGACAATTCAGCGCTGAACCACGCGCCGCCCGAACCAATTTCCAAAACGCGCCCGCGAAACTCCAAGCCGCACCGCTTCGTCAGAAACGGAATGAACTTTGGGAAATCTTCCCTAACGCAGCGCAACCACTCGGCTTCGTTCTTGAATTCCTTGCCGGGGTGCGACAGTTCGGCCCGTTCGATCACGGTCGCGGGCAGTTCCACCTTTCGGTCGATGAATCTGGACTCAGTAGCGCTCAACTCCGATTCAAGTTAAAAACTGGCCAGCGAAGGCGCAACGAGTTTCGCTCGCGACGACTACAAAAGTAACGCGCCCGTTGCCTGGTCGTAAATTCGGGCGCGGTTCAAGTCGAAGGCGAGCGTCACCGTTTGGCCAGGACGATAGCCGCCGCTCGATCCAACACACGCCACCAGGCTCTGCCCACCGGCGGCAAGTCGCAGCATCGTTCGCGCGCCGGCGTACTCGACCGAGTGAACAACCGCAGATAGCGCAGACCCAACGCGCGGGCCATGGTCTGCCGGGGTGATGCATTCGGGCCGGATACCCAATGTGACTCGCCTTCCGATGTTGTCTGAGAGCCAATCCTTCCGCCACGCGCCAAGCTCCAAAACAAAGGTAGCAGTGGTTTCGCTGCCGCTTGTGCCCAGGAAAACCAATTCATCTTCACGTTTGGCAATGGTTCCTTGAAAAAGATTCATCGCCGGGTTGCCAATAAATCCGGCAACGAAAACGTTGGTTGGGGTTTCATAAACTTCCCGCGGACTGCCTAGCTGTTGCAGTTTGCCCTCCCGCAGCACGGCTACGCGATCCCCCAAAGCCAGGGCCTCGGCTTGATCGTGCGTCACGTAGATCGTGGTCATGTTCAATCGCGAGTGTAGCGTGCGCAATTCGCTACGCATCTGGTCTCTCAACGGCTCGTCCAAGTGGGAAAGCGGCTCATCCAGCAAGAGTATTCTCGGCCGGCGCACCATTGCCCGGCCTAACGCCACGCGTTGCCGTTCCCCGCCAGAAAGCTCGGCCGGTTTACGCTGGAGGCAACGAGTAATGCCAAGCCACTCCGCGGCTTCATGCACCCGGGCAATCACCTCAGCTCTTGAAACGTGCCGAAGCTTCAAGCCAACAGCCAGATTCTCGAATGCCGTCAGATGGGGCAGCAAAGCGTGCGACTGAAAGACCATTGCCACATCCCGCTTCATCGGCGGCAATTGCGTCACCGCTTCGTCGTCGAATCGGATGGTTCCGGAATCCACCATCTCCAGTCCGGAAAGCAGTCGCAGCGTGGTGGTCTTTCCGCAACCGGACGGTCCGACCAGCGCGAGCATCTCGTGATCTTTGACCTCCAGCGTAAGGGACCCCACCGCCGTCACGGATTTTCCATCCGCGCCGGCGAATGCTTTCGATACACCTTCCAAAACAATTCGCGGCATCCAGCGGGATTGTTGGTGGCCAACGTACGCAAGTCGAGCGGGGAATGAATTTCACCCGCCCGAAACCGAGGACAAGGTCGGATCGGCGCGGCAGAATCTGAGATTGACTCCATTTTCAAGTTGGAGGAAAAGAGGAGTAACGGTTCTCGCAGAGTATGCTGCTACTATGGTTCGAATTGGCCGCTCTGGCATTGCTGATGGGATTGTTAATCTGGCTTTGCCGGCGGCGGGCAAAGCGGGTTGCTCGGGAAATGTCACCCCTTGGGCCAGGACACGGCTTTGACGCAATGCCCGTGCAAGCCCGACTCCAGGCGGTGCGTCAAGATTACACCACCATCTCGGCGTCGCGATACCGGCAAAATCCGAACCACGATTTGATCGCGATGGCAGTGCGTCGCTCCCTGGCCAAACTCTCGTACTTCCGTTCTGCGGCAGCGAGTCATACCGAAGCTGGCGAACGCGATTGTCAGGAAGGCGGCTGAACGCCGGATTATTTGGCAGCAGCAGACGCCGGCGGCGCGTTCGTGCCGGCCGCGGGCCGCGGCGGTTCCGGCTCCATGCGTAACGCAGTTCGCAAGGCGGCGCGAAATTCCGGCGATGAGCCTCCTTCAGGATTCAAAAGCACGCTCAAAATCTGGCGCTCCGTTTCTTCAACCGGAGGAAGGCCGATACGCTCGATATTGGCGCCCCCGGCGATGGCGTCGGTATATCGTTTCAAGAGAATGCGAGCCAGAGCCCGATAACCGGCACTGCGGCGGTCTTCACCACGCACCAGGGCAACGTATCCCTTCACGGTTAAGCCTTCGATCGCAGCCTTCACCCGGTCACGCGAGGTCTCGCTAACGTCCTCAATGATGCGCGAAGTCGCATAGACCTCCAACGTGACATTCTTCGGCAGCGAATCCGGCTTGCCATCGATCATCGGCTTGTTGGGATACTTCTCCCCAACGTAGCGATACCACTTGAGCGCGTCGGCGGTGCGGTCGTTTTCATAAAGGAAGTAAACCGCGTCACGCAGGAAATTCCGGTGCGCCCGCTCGATATGATCACGATTCGGCGCGTCTTCTTCCATTGCCTGCTCGTACGCGGCGCTGACCTTGGGGATGATGTCGAGATTCGGGCCGGTATCAAAGCCCCCGACAATGGGGTCCCAAATCAACCGTCCCCGGTGGAAGCTCAACTGCATGGACTGATAAATCACGCGGCGCAACTGGATCAAATCGTCCGGCTTGATTTTGGCGGGATTCTCTTCCGCCTTTTTCAAACCCATCGCGGCCCAGTAAATCGCGTGCGCCTCGGGCAAGCGCCATTCCAGCGGGCCATACTCTTCGTTCAGCTTCTGCATGAACACCGGATCGAGTTTGTATTTGTTGGTGAGGATTTGATATCGGGCGCGGGCTTCGTCGGTTTGTGGATTCAGCAATTCGGCAAACTGCACATCGTTCGTCCCCAGGACGGCGTTCATCTCCTTCATCCATTCCTGCTTGTACGTCACGTTGGCGTCGTCGAGGTTCTGGCCCATCTTGTGTTGAAAGAACCACGCCAGTTCGCGATAGATCAGCGTCTCGTTGGGATTGAAACGCAGTCCATCGTCACGCAACAGGGAGATGCCGCGTTGCACCCAGCGCCAGCGATCATTGAAATCCTTGAACTTGACGGAAATGTTGTAGGCCATGTTCCAGCCCTGCACGAGCCAGACCTGGACATAATGGGGTTCGAGTTTGGTAATCCAGTCAGCCAGCTGCGCCATTTCGAAGAACTTGTCTTCGTCCTGCAAATCGCTGGCGCGAATCCAAAGCGCATTCGCAATCAAGCCGCGGAATCCGCCCAAAGCCACCGTAGTGAAGGCCAGCACGGGCGGCGCGTTTTCCAGCGGTTCAACGCGCGTTAATCCCAGTTCCTTGCGGTCACGATTCAGTGCCTTTTGAATCTGCGACACGCCCACGAAGAGCACTGCCGCCAGACCCAGCAGCATGAATTTTTTGAAACGGGCGTTCATCGTTACGATTGATTTTGTGCCACAGCCAGTTCCCGCCGGCTAAACGACCCGATGCCGATGGCGGCCAGCACACCGCCCAGCACCAAAACGATTTGCACCACCGCACGAGCCAAATCCAACCAGGTGATGCTCCGACCGGTGCTTAATGAATCCACGGGTGAGAAATCCTTGGCCAGGTTGATTACATTCAAAATTGTTTTGAAGACCGGAATGATCACCGAGTCGATCGGTCTGGGGCCGGCCGAGCCATGCTCGGGATCGTACCCCAAAATGGTGCCCTCGCTGACAGCGTTGGCCAGGGTGCCGGTTGAAAAAACGACCACCAGCGCCGCCAGGGAAGCGAACGCGGCGACTGGAAACGACATGAAACTGGCGGCGGCCAGCCCCAGCGCGGCCAACAGTGCCATCCAGCAGAAAATAATTCCCAGCCCGCGCGCAAAATTCAGCCCGAATCCGCCCTCGCGATACAACACCTCGATGCCTTCTTCGATCGGGAAGATCAGCGTCGTGTTGCTATAGTTTTGAAACACCACCGTCAGGACACCGTTTTCGTCAAACAGGTCAGCAGGGATTTCAAACTCATGAAAAGTGTCCGGCGCGAGGCTCATCGGTTCATAGGTCTGCCAGAATCTGGTTTGCCGTGGCACGCCGACCTGCCACCCGCCATCGAACGTTCCGGAGGGGCTGTTCTCGGCGGCGTTGAATTTAATGCGCAGGAAAAGGGGTTGACCCTTCAGGGATTTGGCGGCGCTGCCCAGATCGATCTGCCAGGGGCGCTGGTAACCACCCGGGACAATCTGCGCTTCCGCCTTCAGGCTTTCCTTGATTTGTTGCCGGAGCAGCGGGAGGTCCGCCGCACTGACGGGAGATTTCTGAAGTGCCTCCTTCAAATACTGCTCGGTCAACTCCTCAAGCCTTTCCTGATGGGTGGGCGGTTTGGCTGACGCGCGGGCCACCAACACTTCATTCCGCAAAACGGTTTGTTCCTTGGCGGACAGCTTGGTCGCCCGCCATTGCACCAGACCGTAAATGCTGAGTCCGGAGATCAAGAGGAGGGCGGCGTTCAGCGTGACAATGCCGAGCCATTTGCCGAGCCAGATCTGCCAGCGCGCAATCGGCTTCACGGCCACCATCTGCATCTGGCATTCCTCGATGTCGCGCGCCAGCGTGCCGCAAGCCAGCCAGAGCGTGGACAACCCGAGCAATCCCGTGACGGTGGTGAGCGTATAGGTGAGCAGAATCTGCGTAAACCCGCGAGCCGTGCCATCGTCCTCAATCAAAATGGGCAGCGCAATCACCGACGCGAGCAGCAACACCGCAATGACGATGAACAGCCGAAAACGGAACGCGGCTTTCCACGTCAAACCCATCACGGCGGCAATCTGTTGACCGAAGAGCAAACGCGCAACTGCTGGAAAGAATCCGATTCGATTCAGAATCTTCAGAGGCAGCCGGATAAAACTGGGAGCGGCATCTTCCATGCAATCAACAAGCAAACTTCATTTCTTTCCACCCAACAACGAGGAAAGCTTCTCATCCGCCTTGGACAAATCCGCAGCCGGTTCAGCGGTCGTCGGGGACGGAGTGGCTGGCGCGGGCGTCGGTTCGGACTTCGTGAGTTGTTCCAATTTCGCCTCGTTGACTGCCGGGGCAGCTTCAACTGGGACCGCCGGCGCCGGCGCCGGCGCCTGAGGCAAAGTCAGCTTTTCCAATACTTTCTCGCCCGAGGGCTTGGCCTCGCCGTCTCCGCGCAAATAGGCGGCCACTCGCGCCCCCGACTGCGCGCCGCTGGTTTGTTGCGCCGCCCGTTTGGCCTTCTCCACCACTTCGAGGAAATAACTCTCCAGATTCTGCGTCGGATTATCCACGCGCACTTCGCCCGTGGAGATGTCCTTGCGAATGATTTCGAGCACCCGCTCCATCGTCGACCGCGGCAATACCGGAGTTGTGATGCGCAAGGTGTCGGGCTTCGCCAGCAACTCCTTGAGCGTTCCCAAGGCCTGCACCTTGCCGCCGTAATAAATCACTACGCGGTCGCAAACGTCTTCCACGTCGGACAACAGGTGGCTGCTAAGAATCACCGTTTTGCCCCGACGCGCCAGCGCGAGAATCAGATCCTTGATTTCGCGACAACCAATGGGATCAAGGCCGGAAGTCGGCTCATCCAGAATGACCAGGTCAGGATCGTTGATGAGCGCCTGGGCCAGACCGATGCGGCGTTGCATGCCTTTGGAAAATTCCCCGACGGCACGCGTGCGCGTCTGGCCCAGCCCAACCATGTCGAGCAATTGCTCGGCGCGATTGTCGCGTTCACCCTTATTCAGGTGAAACAGGTTGCCGAAGAAGTCCAACGTCTCGCGCGAACTGAGATAGCGATAGAGGTAGGATTCCTCCGGCAGATAACCGATCCGCGACTTCGTCTTTACATGCCGCGGCGAATGTCCGAACACCTCGATATGACCTTTGGTGGGGTACAACAATCCCAAAAGCATCTTCACCGTCGTGGACTTGCCGGAACCATTCGGCCCGAGCAGGCCGAACACTTCGCCGCGCTTGACGTCAAAATCCACATTGTCCACGGCGCGTGCCTTGGGACGATTCCAGAAATCTTTAAAGACCTTCGTCAGGCCGCGAACGGAAACGACCACTTCGTCCGATTTTTGATTTACGGTTTCGGATTTAAGATTGGGTTCGACCGCAGTCATACAAATAAAATAGTCAATCAGCGCTCTGACGAATCTCCGCGAGGTCTACTTTGGTCTTCTTCTTTTCAGTCACGTCAATCATTGCCGTATCGAGTGCCCATTGTGGCGGGACATAAACTCCATTCAAGGGTGGAACGCATAACTCGCCGCCACATCGAACCAGTCTCCGTTCGTGTAATAGACTGTGTTCCTGGCGGAGGCCAAGGCCGACTCAATCAAATCCCAACTCACGAACCCCTCGCTGCCACCATGTTCAGCCAGGCTGCGCGCGTGAATCCGGAAAACTTCATTCCAAGTGAGAAAGACCGGCTCGCTCACGTGGCCAGCGCATTCAAGAGTTCACGGTTCTCTCGAAACACCACGTCACACGGCAAGACAAAAAGCTCTTCCCGCTCCTTGATCGACAAGGCTTCGATTTGCCGCATGATTTCTGTGGCACACATCGTCTCACACTAACAGGGCTTCGGATGGCCAGCAAGGCTGTGCAGCGAAATGCTCATGGAGATACTAGGCCGTCCGAGCAACAAGCGGGCCGGGTTGCGCGCCACTGTCACTCCGGGGCGCGACAGGTTCGGGGTGATAATGCTCCAGTTCTTCACCTTTGCGCACGAGACGGGCGCTGTTAAAGATCACAATCAGCGAGCCAACATTGTGCAGAATCGCCGCCACGATCGGGCCCACGTAACCAAACGACGTCGCGCTCAAGCCGGCGATGATGAACAGCACACCGAAAAGGAAGTTCTGGTTGATGACGGCACGCGTGCTGCGCGACAGCTTTACCAGGAATGGCAGCCGGCGCAGGTCGTTGTTCATGAGCGCGATCGTGGCGCTGTGAATTGCCACTTCGCTGCCCGCCGCGCCCATCGCGATGCCAATATCACCCGCCGCGAGAGCCGGCGCGTCGTTCACACCATCGCCAACCACTGCGACCTTGTAGCCCTTGGCCTTCATGGCGCGAACAAACTCCACCTTGTTTTGCGGCAGGCAATCGCCTTTCGCTTCTTCGCAGCCAATCTCAGCCGCCACGCGTGTGGCGACCGGCTGACGGTCGCCGGAAATCATCGCCACGCGGCGCACGCCGGCTTCCTTGAGTTCCGCCAGCGACTCCTTCGCCTCGGCGCGCGTCTTGTCCTGCA
>DASUGI010000282.1:0-6333 GCA_036274115.1 Verrucomicrobiia bacterium | reverse complement strand
CATCGACCTGTTGAATCATGGCGAAAACTTGGGGAGATATGACGTCAGACCGAGAAGACTCCTCAAGCCAAAAACTGTGTCCGCCCGCAGTCAACGTAATATTGTTGACGCCGTAGAGGGCTTGAACCTCGCCCCGGCGTTACGAGATTCCCTCTCTCCCGGGCTGCTTGTCGTTAATCAACACCACCAGATTCTTTCCTGCACCGCCGAGGCCATACGGTTGCTGAGCTTGGGCTCAACGATTCCCACCAAAGCGTCCCAACTTCCTGCCGCCCTGCAACAAATCATCCGCACGGCGCTGACAACTCACGGCTCGCTGACGACACAGGAACTCGTGGTGACCCGCGATGACTGCCACAATCGCAGCATTCAGGTAAGCGTCCTGCCCGTTCCATCGGATCATTCGAACCACCAATTGCTGGTGGTCCTCAGCGACATCACCGGCTTTCGACAGATCGAACAGGCGGTCACCCGCCTGGACCGCCTGGCCACTATCGGTACGTTGTCGGCCTCCATGGCGCACGAAATTAAGAATGCTCTCGTGGCGGTGAAGACGTTCGTGGACCTCCTGCTGGAAAAAAACAAAGACGCAGAATTGGCGACCATTGTCGGCCGGGAAATGAACCGGGTCAACCTGATCGTTAACCAATTGCTCAAACACGCCCGCCCGATCGGTCCAACTCCCCGGTCCACCGTGCGCCTGCACGACGTGCTCGAACATTCGTTGCGCATGGTGCAGCATCAACTGAACGGTAAATTGATTGCCATCAACCGCTCCTTCAACGCTGCCCCGGATGCAGTGCAAGGCGACGACTGCCAATTGGAGCAAGTGTTCGTGAATCTGTTTCTCAATGCCATCGAAGCCACGGGCGACAACGGCACCCTGACCGTTGAAACGGAACTTCTGGCTAGGCCGCCGTCCGATCCGGGATTGCCCAAACCCGCCGATCAACCGCACGTGCGCATCATCGTCGCCGACACCGGCAGCGGCATCGAACCGGACCATCTCGACCGGATGTTTGAACCGTTTTTCACCACCAAACGGCATGGCACGGGGCTCGGCCTGCCGATTACGCGACGCATTGTCCAGGAACACAACGGACTCATCACCGTGCAAAGCGAACCCAAAAAAGGCACGACGTTCAGCATTCTGCTTCCCGCCGACGGCAAGTCCCATTGAGCCCGGCCATGAGCCGCCGCTTCCAAATCGCCGTTCTCAGCGACATCCATTACGCCGGGCCGCGCGAGCAGGCCGAAGGCGACGATTATGAAACCCGCGTCATCGCCAATCCGTTTCTGCGCTTCGCCCTGCGGCTTTATCGCGAACACATCTGGTTGCGTTACCCGCTTCGGCAAAACGGACAGCTTGACCGATTCATCGCGGCCGTCCCCGCCGTCGATTACGTCATCGCCAACGGTGACTATTCCTGCAACACCTCCGCCGTCGGCCTCAGCGATGATGCGGCGATGGAAAGCGCACAACTTTGCATCGGCAAACTACGCAGCAAATTCGGTGAGCGACTCCGCCTGAACTTTGGGGATCACGAACTGGGAAAACTACGACTCATGGGCACGCGCGGCGGACTGCGTTTGAGAAGCTGGGATCGCGGTGTGGCAGAACTGGGAATCCAACCTTTCTGGCGGCTGGAACTGGGGCGCTACGTTCTGTTCAACTGCGTTTCCACCTTGATCGCGCTGCCGGTGTTCGAGCATGACGTGTTGCCCGGTGAACGAGCGCAATGGCTGAAACTTCGCGAGCAGCATTTCGATGAGCTTCGCATCGCCTTCGCCTCGTTGCAGCCCCGCCAGCGCGTGATCTTCTTTTGTCACGATCCCACGGCTTTGCCGTTTCTTGCTCGTGATGAAACCATCAAGTCGACGCTGGCACAGGTTGAACACACCATCATTGGCCACCTCCACTCGAAGCTATATCTGCGAGCCAGCACGCTGCTCTCGGGCTTGCCGGTAATTCGATTCTGCGGTCACTCGATCCGCCGCATGAGCACCGCCGTGAACGAAGCCCGGCATTGGAAGGCATTTCACATTCAGCTTTGCCCGTCACTCGGCGGAATCGAACTGCTCAACGATGGGGGCTTTCTGACAATGGAGTTGAACGAAGCAGGAAAATCACCGGCGCAGCTCCAATTCCATTCGCTGCGGCGTCAATAACCGATCAGACCTGCGGTGTGGACGGCATCTCCGCCAATGCCGTATTTGGGGGCGGCCTTGATGGAAAACGTGAACGCCACGGTCAGGTCGTTGGGCGAAGTGCGGTTGTCCTCATAACGCAAAGTCAATGCCGCCGTCCAACTGCGCAGGTCGCGATAGATGCTGTAGGCCTGTTGTTGCAACCAGTGCTCCTTGATGTCGTACTGGTGCGCCATGCGAAATCCCCAATTCTCATTCAATCGCAGGAAGAACAGGCTCGTTAGCGCGTTCTCGCCCTCCCCCAACGACGTCGTACTGGTGCCGGGCTGATCACGCGAGTAGAGATGGCCGAGTCCCCAGCTCCAAACGTTGTTCGGCCGGAAGGTGAAGTTTTGATAGGCCACGTTTACCTTCCCGTCCTCCGTGTCATAACGCATCAGGGATTCCAACACCATCCAACTCCGGGGACGGATCAACAAATCGCCAAACAGGTCCGAAAAAGTCGTTTGACCTGACTGTGGGTCCAACCGCCAGTCTGTATAAACGTCCCAATAAAAGAAGTTCTCAACCTTGCCCGCGCGCTTGGTCTGAAGCCGATTTCGCAAGCCCAGCCGAATGACATTCTGGCTGTCAATCGAGTCCAGCGAGTTGTAATCCGGGTAATCAATGGGCAACAACCGCAGGGCCGGCAGTTCGTAGTCGAATTGCGGCAACTCGCTCGGGGCGGCGCTGGGTGAAGGCACATAAACATAATTGAGCGAGGGCTCGATGATGTGACGAACCCCGTTGATATCGAAGAGGCGGTTGGTTGCCCCCGGCCAGAGTTGTGACGCCTTGAATGTGAATTCCACGCCCGTATTAAACACCGCGCGGCCCGTCGCCTCATTCGTCCCACCTGCACCCGTCGCCTCGCCATAATAGGAGAGCCGTCCCCCCGCGCGTGGAATGACATTGAGCCATCCCATGAACGTCTGCGGCAAGGTGAACTGATGAAAGGTATCCGCGCGCGGCGCGGCATAATCCTGTCCCTGCGGGATATCATTGGAGATCGCGTAATTGCGTTGATAGTAACCGAGCGAACTCACCGTCTCGTAGTAAACGGGCGAGTTCAGGACCGGCTGCCGATAGCCACTCAATCGCACGTCCGGCAATCGCTCCTGAGTTTCCAGGTAATCATTCACCTGCACCTGGGAGAAGACATCGAGGCTGAAGTTGTCCCAGAGTTGGTTGACTTCAACGAAGGTGTTGGGCTGCGGATTGCGGCGATACTCGCCCTCAAAGAAATTCTCCAGCACGCGCGGGTCGCTGGCATAGCGGACCCGCGATTTGACGTAAAGATTGGTGTAAGGATTGGAGCTGTAGCCAAAGTCAAAGCGATAACGATTGTTCGGAATATCGTACCCGGCGTTGTCTCGGGTTGGGTCTTCGTCATACAAATAATAGCCCTTGAACGTTGCCTCGCCCCAGCGACCCAGATGTCCGTTCAAGTCCAGCCCCCCAGCGCCACCGCGCTTCTCCCGGTAATCCGCGCGCAGCACACCATCAAGGTGCTCGTCCATCACCCAGGTATAACTGCTCAACAGGAACGGACCATAACTGCTGCGGAAACCCGGGACGAAGTTGAATCGATTCCCCTGGCCATCGAGTCGTTGCTTGTAATATGGGAAATAAAACACCGGTACCTTACCCAGATACAGAACCGCGTTTCGTGCCTCGATCCATTTTCCCGGGACCACCTTGATGGCACTGGCGCGAACCCGCGATCCGGGATTGGCGATGTCATCCGTCGTCACGAAGGCGTTTCGGCCCGTGTAAACCTGATTGGTCAGAATCCTCAACGTGTCTTTCGCGGAATAATTGGTGGCCACCACGCCGCGGTCGCCCTCCGGTGTGCCCACCCGCTCGCCGCCGGCAAATACCGGTGGGTACCCCGTGCGGAACTGCTCAGATTCCATCTGGAGCGTGAGAAAGTTGTAGCGGATGTTTTCCCCGACCCACACCAACTGGTCACGTTGCAGCCGAACGTGCCCCTCCGCGACAATCTCGCCGGTGGTCATATTCCCGCGGGCACGATCCGCCGTTAACACCAGATCGCCGTAAACCACCATGATGCCGTTGGTCGCTACAAACGTTCGGCTCTCTTCGCTATACTCCCCCCGGCCTTCTTCCGTCAGAGCCTTGATTTCGAGTCGGCGTTGCGGTTTTTCCTGTCCGAACCCGATTGATGTTTGAGCAAAAACAATCGCCGCAAGCAGGATCAAGGCGGCGATAGTGCGATTCATCATTTGGCGGACGGCAGCTAATCAGAACGATATTCCACTGCCAAGTTTCAATTGCCTCCCCTACCAGGCTGCAACGTTTCAACGTTGCTCGGAGCATCGCCTCAACCCGGGTTACCTCGAACCGCATCGTAACCGTGTTCATCGGCGACTGACGCGCCCGCCATGACCGCTCCCGATTTCTTCCTCCGCATTTTGCTGAAAGTTTTTACGGAGAATCTACTGGCACATGAACTGCAACATGCGCGTTCGGAGGACGGCAAATGGCAACGAAAATGAAATTGTTGAAAATGCTTCAGGAGGTAAGGGGCCTGGCCCAAGTCACCAACCGACGGCCGGCCCCCCGGCCGCCCATGATTTACCTGATGCAATTGCGGACTCAGAACGCCACGACGCAAACGCCCAAACGCCGCCTGGCCATTGAGAAGGGCACCGACACCGCGCACGTGCCCTTGCCGATCAAGATCACTCACATTCAGCCCGGAGATCCGGGACTTCCGGTCGCCAACCCTTAAGGGGTCCTTCCGCTCCCGGGGAATTCCCGGCTTGGCTCAATTCAAGGCACTGTCCAGCGTAAGCGTAGGCAACACCTGTCTTCAGCGGGTCACAACTTCAACTTCGTACCCGGCTTGCTGAAACATCTTCTGCAACTGAGCTCGAGCCCGCTCATCCGCATCCTTTAAGATCCCGGCCGACCTCGCCGCCCGCCGGATGTCATCCACCGCAATCTTGCGCGCCGTTTGTTCCAGGTCCTTGTCAAACGTCCGAAGCAATCCGGTCGTTCGCTCCACCACCTTCGTTTGTTGATCGTCCAGATAGCAATCGGTGATTTGCGCGGGCGGCACCTTGATCGTCACTCGCTTCCCGGACACCTCCACATCCTCCAGCGTCACCTTGTCAAAATCCACGCCCGCCTTCACGACGCCATGCGCCACCAGCAACACGCGACTGTCACCCCCGGGATACCATTTCACGTCCTCGAAGATCACCACCTTCTCCATCACGTACTTCACCGTCACTAATTGCGACAGTGTCTGTACCTGGCGCAACACGGTCGTCGAACTGTAAACCGTTGGTCCGCCCAACCCCGGCAAAAAGCGACGCACCGTGAATCCAAACCAAACGCCCAAGGCAAGAATCATCAACAGGGCGACACCGGCAAGAATGGGTCGGGCGAATTTCATGCCGGGAGTTTACCTCGACCAACCCTGAAGCAAAGCGCGAACAAGCAACTGACGTAATGCCCCAATCGCCTTTAGCCCATCAACTTCGCCAGCGCTTCAAACAATTCCATCTGTCCCGCCATCGGCTCGCACTGTCCCGGCCCCGTCATCAAGCCGAGCCCGTCTCCATAGGCCGGTCCGTTGACCACGCAAGCGTCCGTGCGACACTCCCGCATCTGGTTTTCCGCCGCGCGCAACACACTGGTTCGATCTCCCTCCACCTCAAATTTCCAACCCACCAACTTCGCCGTTGGATACCACGCACGCAGATTGAAAATTATCTTCGGCGTGGGCACCAACTCCGCCAGCAATGTCCCCTGTCGGGTGGAAATTTTTCCTGACTTGATCTCGCTCAACTCCCCCTGCTCTGATCGCAGCCATATCTTCCCAAACATGAAATCACTTACGGCGGCGGCATGAAACACTGCGCCAATTTCCTGCTTCGACAACGTCTGCAACTTCTCCATCAAATCTTTGGTGGTGGAAAACGATTTGACCCGAGTCGCCTTGCGTTCGCCACCGTAAGTTGCTTGTTCGCCAATGAGCAATGTGACCCCATGCCCGCGCGCCGTCAGGAAATTGGCCAACTCCGTCCCGAGCCGGCCCGTCGAAAAATTCGTGAGCCGACGCACATTATCCATCGTCTCAAAAGTCGGCCCCGCCGTGACCACGCAGTTCATGGG
>DASUGI010000281.1:0-3324 GCA_036274115.1 Verrucomicrobiia bacterium | reverse complement strand
GTGTAGAGGCAGTTTGGGTCGAGCCATGCTGGAATTCTGGCACGCCCGCGCTTGTTAGTAAAGTCTTTTATGAGACACTACACTAGGTGGCAGAGGTGTGCCGTCTTCGCGAGTTCCAGCATAACAATAACATCTTCGAAGAAACTCTCCGATGTCTCGCGCACCGCTAAAAACTGCTTTCGGATAGTGCGCGCCAAGATGTTTTACGACTCGCTCTATTTGGCTTCGGAGATTTGAGTCATGTACCCACGCGGCCCAAAGCGGGTTTTTGTTCTCATCGTGGCACATCCCAACCAGCATAATCGTGTAATAACACACCGCGTCCTGAAACAAATCATTCGTCACGCGCAAAGCTTGGTGAATCGCGGGGTTGTAACCGTCATTCTTATTGGTCTTCCCTCGTTTCGGGTGAGTCGGCGCGACCGATTCTTCGATGAGAACTTCGTAAGTGCGGTAGAGTTCGCTTGGCATAGATTGTTTTCCTTTCCATTAATTCAGCGCGTCTTGAAAGAGTTGGTGATGTTGCCAGAGGGCCTCTTGCCATTTCTGGCGCGCGACTTTTGGATCGGGATCAAATGGCTGCCACGGGTTATCCTTGTTGCCCGATAGGATTTCCACGTTGCTGACCCGGCCTTGATAGATTCGATTCATGGATGCTTCTTTCTCTTTGCACGTTTGGCTGCCGCCGCGCGGGCCTTCAAGCGTCTGGTGAACTCGTCGCTGCGTTTCATTTCTGCTTCCCGTTCTACGGGCGTCGCCGGACGCAGATAGCCGACACCGGTTTTGCCCAACGAAGGTTCGGCCCGGTAGCGGGAAACGTTTGGCCATTGCCTCTTCGAGAATGTCCTCAGTAGTGACGTGCTCCAGCAAGTCCAGTCGCAATTTGAATTTCTTCGGCTTCTTCATTTTGTGGCTAGCTCGGGCCGGTCCGAGGCGCGGCGGAGAGGGAGGAGGTCCGCGTTGGTGACTTGCCCTTGTAGGAAGAGTGAAACTGGTTGAGTGCCACCCGCGTAATTGCAGTCCGTGTGCATTGCCGTTCGTCCCGTGGTTAGAATGCCTGTAAGCTGAACGAGCCTTTGCTGATTGCGGGCGACGATAACGGAGCAGGAAGCCTCCGGCAAGCGTCTTCAGTGCTGTCGTTTGAGCACGGGTTCCCATGCCACGGTGACCTCCAAAAAAGTCGCAACTTTGTTCGTGCAGAAACCGGAATGTGCCGGTCTAATGCCATCGAGTCCCGAGGAACAATCGCCAGGTGGCGGTGTTTGAGGGAAACGGCTCGGCAGTGCGGCGGCCAAAACAACCAAACCACAGGAGAACGCATGAAGGCGAATGTACGTTGGATGGTCGCACTCGGGGTCATCTCGGGGGCGTGTTTAAGCGGGCCGCTGACCGCGGCTGCGGATGAGGCGGAAGCCACAGTGGCGGTCGGGAGCTACGAGGCTCAGCAGAGTGCGGCTGCGGCGGCTCGGGACAAAGACCCGGGCTGGAAACCCACCTGCACTGAAGTGGGCCTCATCAAAGTGGGTGACGGCGCCAGTGCCGGTGCACTCAAGAACTTCTGCCTGGATGCCGCGGGCAATATCCTGGCGTGTTACGCGCCCGCCGATGCCAAAGGAAAGAATGGCCCGGGCATACGCGTTTATTCGCCAAAGGGTGATTTGCTCCGGACCATGCCACTGGAGATCAAGCCTTGCGCCATCAGCGTGGCCAAAGATGGAGCGATCTTCGTAGCCGGCGGTGGAAAAATCCTGAAACTGGATGCGTCCGGCAAGGTCATGGCTTCCGCGGTTTCACCCGTGGCCAATGATCCCGTAGTCATCGGGGAGGAGTTGGAAACGATGGTCAAGGAGATGGCCGAACAAAACAAGCAGCCTTACCAGGAGGAATTGAAACGCATGAAGGCAAACCTCGAACGCCGCCGCGCGGATGTGACGGGGCTGGCTGTCACTGGTGAAGACGTGTTCATGGCCGTGGGCGCGCCGAGTGATTTCTCCTATCGGGTTTACCGTTTCGATGCCTCGTTGAAGGATCCCAAATTGGTCGTCGAGAAGCTGCGGGGGTGTTGCAGTCAGATGGATATTCAGGCCAACAACGGCAACCTGTGGATTCCGCACAATGCGCGGCATTCGGTGGAATCGCGCGATCGCGATGGCAAGGAACTCGCGAAATTCGGCAAGGCCGGCAAAGTGAAACCGTCAGATTTCGGTGGCTGCTGCGAGCCCAAGAACATGCGCGTTTTGGCCAATGGGGACATCCTCGCGGCCGAGTCCGGTCCGCCCACGTGCATCAAACGTTTCACGGCAGATGGCAAGTTCAAGGAAGTGGTCGCTGTGGTGAAGGAATCGAAAGGTGACTGCGTGCGCGTTACGGTGGAGGCCAGCCCGGATGGCAGCCGTTACTACATGATGGACACTACTCGCGACGCGATCCGCATCTTCGCATCGAAGGGTTAATTCCATCGGCATTGGGGAGCTTCATGAAGCGGTGGAGTCATTGGTTTCGCGTCGCTGTGGTCTGGATGGCGTTCTGGTTGGGCGTGAGTGGTGTTTCCGGCAAGGACGCTCAAGCAATCCTGTTTGTGGTGCTGGACCCGTTGGCGAAGGAACTCGCTTGTGCCTGCGTGAAGGGTTACGGCCAGCGCGATTATCGCAAGCTTGCGGCGCGACTCGAATCGGCGCTCAAACAGCCCGTCAGCATCGAATTCTCCGATGACCTGGCGGAGACGCTGAAACTGGCGACGGCGGGCCAGGAAGTCATTGTTGTGGGTGAACAATCTCGAGTGGCGCAGGATTCGAAGAAAGCCGGCCTGAAGTCTCATCCCATCTGCGAGCTGACCGACCCCGATGGGAGCACGACGATTGCCGGCACGTTCGTGGTGCGTGCCAGTGATTCGGCAAAGGAGTTGAAGGACATCAGTGGCCGAAAGTTAATTTTCGGCCTGGCGGATACGGAACAAAACCATTCGGCGGTGCAGGCTGCGTTGCGAACTGCAGGTGCGGAAACCCAGGCCAAATCGGAAAAGCGAGACGCGTACAACATTGCCGCCCTGGACATGTTGGACAGTTCTGCAACGCCGCCGCCGGTGGCCGTGATACCCGGTTACGGTCCGCGTTTGCTCGAAGGCTGCGGCAGTGTGAAGCGCGGGGAGTTGAGAGTCATTGGCCAGACTGAACCGCTGCCCTTTATTGCGGTGTTTGTTGCCGACAACATTTCTGCGGCGAAACGCGAAAAGATTCAGAAGACACTGCTCGATGTTAAGTCCGACGCGAAGTTGTTAAACGCCATAGAGAGTCGCGACGGTTTCAAACCGATCAAGCCCGAGGC
>DASUGI010000280.1:0-4210 GCA_036274115.1 Verrucomicrobiia bacterium | reverse complement strand
CCCGGCATCGTGCACCGGCTCGACAAGGAAACCAGCGGCTGTCTCGTCGTTGCAAAGAACGACGAGACACACATCGCTCTGTCTGCTCAATTCGCGGGCCGCTCGGTAGAGAAGATTTATCTAGCGATTGTGTGCGGCGTTCTACCGCGCGACAAAGGTGAGATTCACGCCGCCATTGCCCGCCACCCGACACATCGCAAGCGCATGGCCGTGCGCGATGACGACGAAGGCCGCGCGGCTCACACTGGTTACCGCGTCATTGAGCGTCTTAACGAAGCCACTTTAGTGGAAGCGCACCTGCACACCGGTCGCACGCACCAGATTCGCGTCCACTTTCAGCACCTCGGCTTTCCCGTCGCGGGAGACACGACCTACGGTCAGCGCCAGAGCAAACGCCTCGCTGAACTGACAAAGTATGAAGCGCCGCGCGTCCTGCTCCATGCGCACCAATTGAAGTTTACGCACCCCCGGAGCGGAAAAAAGATGAGTTTCACCGCGCCCTGGCCGGTAGACTTTGAGGACGCGCTAAAGTTCCTGCGAGCGGCCTGAAGCCGCCGTCCGGTTTGCGGATTTAGCTTCACCAAACGCCTCCCCGCTTTCGGGGATACTCAAGCCGTTTCGCGCCCGTTACGGTAAACTTTCAATGGTCCCCGACAACATGCAACGCGGGGCCAGCGTGCGCTGAACAACTTTTTGGCGAAGGGTTCGAGCGTGGACCTGCGCCAGAGGCACAACCAAAAAGCAAAATGAAAAGTACAACTCAAAACAATCCGACTCTCGTGGGTGCACTGCTGGGCGTCATAGTGGCTGGTCAGGCGATGGCTGTAGATCTCCGCTACCAGAACAGCGGCGACTATTTTGACACGGTTGCGGTTACCGGAAGCTATGGGTGGCAAAATGGCGGGGGCGGCCCCGACGGCCTGCCCGGCACCGGCGATACGGCTCGCGCCAATTGGGGCAACAACACAATCACCCTCTCCGCGGAAGCCCCGTTGCTCCGAAATTTCCAACTGGGAGTTGATGAGTCGGGCCAATTGATCGTGAACGCCGGCGGAAAGCTTAACACGACCGGAACACAGAACAGCACCGTGGGCAACAACGGTGGCGCGGGTGTCATTGGGCGACTCACCATCAACGCGGGTGGCGAGGTTAATATTACGAACGTTCTATTCGTGGGCCACAACGCGACGGGTATCCTGACGAACGACGGCGGAATTCTGAACATCAGCAGCCATCTGTGGGCGGGCAGCGCGGGGCTTGGCATCGGCACAATTTCCATTCTCAACGGCGGTGTGGTGAACGTCGGCGGTAACATCGGGTTAGGCACGATCGACGCCAGCGCTCCGTCGGGCGGCAAGGCTTCCATTTCCGTTGAGGAAGGCGGTGTTCTGAACCTCGCAAATATTTCTCCGGGCACTTCCATTCAACCGAACTCGGTGCTGGATATTTCCGGCAGCGGCATCGTCACAGTTACTGGCGACCGTGTTGCGGACATGAGCGCTTATACCAATGCGCTGAAAATCACGGCCTACGGCGGTCTGGGCACGGTGGGCATTGACTACAACAACACGAACGCGGGCAAGACCACATTGTGGGCCATCGCACCAACTCAACCGCCACCAACGGAAACCGTTTGGAATCCAGCAGGCAATCCTGCCGGCACGGGCAAGTGGAATGAAAGCGCCAACTGGACCGGGTCGGTTGCTCCGGGCACGCCCACCAAAGTAATCTTCAATGTGCCCGACGCAATTACCTGCACGATTACGAATGCAGCGCAGGCTGATTATGTGGTCATGGGCGATAACGGCCCCGGCGGCACGCTCAACATCGCCAGCGGCGGCAGTCTCACTTGCGGCAGCGTGAATGCAACCGCGATTGGCTACAACAGCAACGGCGTGTTGGTGGTTGAAGCCGGCGCGACGGCTACGTTCGGATTGCATTTGTGGATTGGCCTCGATCCGGGCTCGGACGGCACGCTCATCATGAATGGTGGAACGGTGACGGTGAACGGCATGTTCGGTTTGGGTTGGCAGGGCGGCAAAGGCGCGGCGCAAATCAATGCTGGCACGTTGAACCTCGCTCAGTGGGACTACTTCAATTCAATCCAGGGCGACTCCGTGTTGGATGTCACTGGAACGGGCAAAGTCGTGATCAACGGCAATCAGGTGGATTCGATCAATAATTTCATCATTACCGGCCAGATCACCAATCACGCGGGACCGGGCATGGTGGCGGTGGACTACAACAACATCAACATTGACAAAACGACCATCTACCCGGCGGACCTTTATCTCCCGCCCGCGCAAGCGACCTGGAATCCCGCGCTCGCGTTCCCGAATACTGACGGTCTGTGGAACATGAGCAGCAACTGGTCCGGTGGCATCATGCCGAGCAACGTGACTTTCGTGTACTTGAATATCCCCGACGCGCTTCCTTGTGTTGTGAACAGTGCCGCGTTTGCCAACGTGGTGCGCATCGGCCTCAACGGTCCCGGCGGCACGATGATCATCACCAATGGCGGCAACCTGGTGACCAGCCATCCGGATGAATGGAATTCCGTAGGCATGAACAATACGGGACTACTGGTGGTTGAAAATGGTGGTTCGGCCACCTACGGCCAACATCTGTGGATCGGCTTCGAGCCGGGCGCTGACGGAACGTTGACCATGAATGGCGGAACGGTGACGGTGAACGGCATGTTCGGTCTGGGTTGGAACGGCGGCACGGGTCACGCAAATATCAACGGGGGAACTTTGAACCTCAACCAGTTGAGCGCCACCGATTCCATCAAGGGTGCATCGGTGTTGAATGTTGCCGGTTCTGGCAAGGTTGTAATTAATGGTAACCACGTCACGGCGATTGCTAACTATATCGCCGCCGGGAAGATCACGGCCAATGGCGGCATTGTTTATTACTCCTACGACCCGGGCGCCAACAAAACCACCATCAGCGCGGTATTGCTGCCGGCGCCCCGACAATCCATCACCGACATCTCGGTTGAGGGCGGCAACGTATCGATCACTTACCAAACGACGGATCAACACACGTATTACATTGAAGGGACTCCGAGTCTGTCGCCGGCGGTGTGGACGCCAGTGACGGGCAGCACGAACCCGGCGACGGGCGCGCCCGTGACGTTTGTCTTCCCGGCGGCTCCGGGGCAACACTTCTATCGCACCGTGGCATACTGATGCATTTGCGAGATTTCACGTTGAAGCGGGCTGAAGCCCGCGTTCCGGAGCGCGGCGTTTAGAGCCTGTGTGAAAAAGGATCGAAATCATCGTCCTCCTCGTTCTCGTCGTCGTCCTCGTCCTCGAAATCCCCAACTAAGCCGAGGACGACGACGAGAACGACGACGAGGAGGATATGCGGCAGCTTGTTTTCCACACAGGCTCTTTACGCCGCTTCACGTGATACAACCCAGGCGTTTGGATTCTGACGAAAGCTGTTTTGTCTATCGTATCGAAAACTCTACCGAGCTTGCCTTTCGGTTCTTGAGAGGCCAGCCCGCAAAGTATGGTAACCTTGACGACATAATGACGCTGCCACTGCTAAACCATGAGCGCGGGTCTGTGACCCGCAGCGGCGTGACAAATAGCGGATGGCTGGTCATAGACCCGCGCTCCGCTAAAAAGTTCTGGCTTCCGCCGATTCTCACCCTGGCAGTTGGATTGTTCCTCAGCGCTGGCATAAGCGCGCAGGCGCAACTCACCACGACCGTTTGGAATCCCGCCGCCAATCCCTCCGGCAATGGCTTGTGGACCGAGAGCGCCAACTGGACGGGCGGTAAGATAGCCAACAACACAGACAAGGTCGTGTTCAATGTCACCGGCGCGCGACCGTGCGTGGTGGATGCCGCCGTCACCGCGGGACAGGTGGTGGTCGGTGACAACGGCGAAGGCGGTTCGCTCATCATCACGAACGGTGGCAACCTGGCGGCGAGTGCCACTGATTGGTCAGCCATCGGTTACAACAACACTGCTCTGCTGGTGGTGGAAAACGGCGGGTCGGCTACTTTTGGAAATCACTTGTGGGTTGGCTTTGAGCCCACTGCCGACGGCACCTTGACGATCAATGGCGGAACGGTGTCGGTTTCCGGGATGTTCGGGCTGGGTTGGAACGGCGGCAAAGGCACGGTGCACGTCAACGGCGGCACGTTGAATCTTTCGCAATGGAGCGCGAGCAGTCCGGGTTCAATCGTCGGCGCGTC